>JAIELR010000203.1 GCA_019752835.1 Gammaproteobacteria bacterium
GGAAATTGTCATGCAATTTCGGACTCATCTTCGTTTAAATCCTTTACCCGAGACTGGCAATAATTTTCCCCTGATACCGTCTTGGCGCAGCTCCCAAGGGCTGACCGCACGGCATATCAATTACCTGCTGAAAGAACTGGCACTTAAAACCGTTGAAACGCATTTTAGCGAACATCCAGCGAAACAGGCGAAATTAAAAAAATTTTCGGCGCATTGGTTACGCCACCTATCCGCCACCCTCCAAGACAGGGCAGGGGTTCACTTTAGCCACATTCGTGCTAATCTGCGGCATGAAAAAGAAGACACGACGCGATTGTATGTGCATTTGGATGATAAAAAGCGGTTTGAGGAAATGAATAAGATAAGCGAGTTTTTTTAAATAAAAAAACCCCATTGTGCATGAATGAGTGTCAACAATAAAGCCAAGTATAGACATCAAAGAATGTTTATTTTTTAGCAAATCCTTTATGCTGACTGTATTTAGTACAGTCATGCCATAAATTCAACCAAAAAATGCTTGACATGTCTGCGCTTGCTTGGCAGCATGGTATGACTTCTGCATCTTAACGTTTTTTTCAGGGAGAAATATGCACATGGAAAACAAGAACGTGAATCATCTAGCCATCTCCAAAGCACCCTTTAGCCGCTATGCTTCTGTTTGACACAGCCTTCATTATCGCTTTATAAAGAAAAAAAGCGGTAATACGAATATTAATTGAATTTGGAACTGATGTTACTGAGCCGAAAAAGCGGATGATACATCATTTTATTTAGTCATTAAGTAATTTATAAGGGAAGATTAAAGATGAAGATATCTGTTAATGAGTTTCTCGAAGCCATTAAGCGAGGAGATAGGGACACTATACGTCTCCAAATCGAACATGAAGGATTTAGCGCTAATGCCAATATGACGCTTTACAGAGTGGGGGTTATACCTGATCCTTATACACGAGGGTATACGCCTCTGCATTGGGCAGCACGGTATGATCAAGTAGAGATTGTCAAGTATTTACTTAGTCGTGGTGCACCGATTAATCACCAAAATGCGGGAGGTAATACGCCTCTGTATTTAGCTATTTATCATGGCTCAGAAGCTGTGGCTAATTTGCTTATTCAAGAGGGGGCAAATGTCGATATTGCCAATACCAAAGTATTAGGCTTGTCTGAGTATGATTGTACCGCATTACATTATGCAGTGAGATGGGCAAGTGTAGCTGTTGTGCGAGTTATTTTAGAAAAAAGTACTCATTCTATCAATGTTAAGGATCATACGGGAAAAACCCCTTTACAACAAACTATTGAACGTATGCTTAACGCCAGTGAAAATGGTCCTCTCTTTACCTATGAGGATAAACTAACGTTAATTGATGTGCTGCTTAAATGTGGGGCGGATATTAGTCTCCAGGAAGACGTAGCAGGGGATACCGCGTTGCATCGAGCAATTCAGCAAATTTCAAAAGATGCGCCTTTTATTCCCAAAAATGGCTTAGATAACATTGCTATTGTCAAACTGCTATTAAATACAACGCGCGAAGAAAGTCAGGAAAAACTCGTTCATTTGTTAAATATTACTAATAATCAAGATCGTACGCCTTTGGCACAAGCTGTCGTTTGTAAGCAATTTATGGTTAGCTCACTACTGCATTATGCTTATGGAGCCTCCTTGGAAAATGAACCCGATGATGTACAGGCTGAGGTGAGGGATGGTTTTTCTTTTCAAAAACTTCGCCAAATTATTGAACAAGGCCAGTTAGAAGTACTTGTGGGTTATTTTGAGCGACAAGATTTTGAGGTTAATGCAGATATGACTTCTTATACGCTGGGAGCGCCTAATTTTTTTACAAAAGGATATCGACCGCTTCATTGGGCAGTACGCTATGGCCAATTTAATTTTGTTAAATTTCTAGTTGAAAAAGGGGCATTAATTAATCAACAAAATTGGGGAGGAAATACCCCTTTACATTTAGCGATTTATCACGGTCAGTTAGATATAGCGGCTTTTCTCATACAACAAGGTGCTGATGTAACGATTAAGAATGTGAAAATAGCGTTAGGATGGAATAATCCTGAGTACGGTTGCACACCTTTGCATTATGCTGTTCGTCGAGGAAATGCCGAAATTACGCGTCTTATTTTAGAAAAAAATAGTCATTTTATTAATCTGAAAGATTACACAAACAAGACGCCCTTGCAACAAAGCATAGAGCGTTTACCTGTGATTTCTAAGGAGGAGCCTCATTTATCTCTTACTTATGAAAGAAAACAAGCCCTAGTCGCTGTACTTATCCAATTTGGAGCGGATGTCAGCACCTCTTATGAGGAAACGGGCGATACGCCATTACATTTAGCGATTAAGCAAATAGATGATGATGCCCGATTTCATAAAGAAAACAAAGAACCTGAGGCTTTAGTGAGACTAATTATAGATGAGGCTCAAAAACAGAATGCTAATACATGGATACAATTATTTAATATCAAAAACAAAGAAGGCCTCACGCCACTAGGGTTAGCCATTGCTTTGAATAATATGCCTTTAGCTCTGTTGTTACACATGTTGTATCAAACGTCTTTAGAAAACGAGGATGACAGTGTGAGGGAAGAAATTAATAGATATAGCAGATCGATGGGATATATTATTTATAATAAATCTAAATCATTTGAGTCTGTGCTCTCGTCGTCTGCCTCCAATATAGTTATTATGCCGAAACTCGAGCTAGTTCAATCGTTACCTGATGAATCTGTGACACTTTGCAGGGTGATCAGAGTTGAGCCTGAGCAGCCATCTTTCGTCCAATCTATGATAACCCCAGCTATTTCTTCTTCTGCACCACCACCGCCTCCACCACCGGTACAACAGAACGGGCCCAAGCCCTTGCGTATAGTGCGCAAACCAAAGTCAGACTTAGACTCAGTGCCAAAACGTCCTGTCGTTTCACAAGATCAAATGCTAGATGAATTATATAAGAGAATAAGGCAGCGTGGAGAAGACATGAAAGGAAAGGGTAATTCTAATGCGAATAATAAAGTGGAAAGTGAGGAACCACCTGTAAATACCAGCGACAATGAAAGGAGTTCACGAGAATGCAACAACCGACTGATTTGATAGCATTGTTGGCAAATATCAGCCAGGGCCAAGTAAAAGACATTGATCTTGGGAAGATATATAAATTAGCCAGGGAGAAAGCTCCATTTAATGCATTTCGAGGTCATACCAAGGATGTGGAAGCTTTGGCGGTACTGTCTGATGGCCTTTTAGTCAGTGGCTCAAAGGACCATACAATTATGCTTTGGAACTTAACTCCCCTTTCACGAGTAGAATTCTCGAAAGCTCATCAAAATAAAGTCAGTATTTTGTTAGCCGTACCGGGAAAATCGTTGTTATTTAGTGGTTCAAGTGATCATACTATAAAGTTATGGGATACCAATACCTATCGTTCTCTTGCACATTTACAAGGCCATACAGGCGTTATTACTTCGCTTGCAATTTTATCTGACGGGCGTTTAGTGAGTGGTTCCAATGATAATACGCTTAAATTATGGGATATAGAGCATGCATCTTATAGTGACTTCCCGCAAGAGCATTCAGGAGCGATAGGGGCTCTTTTAGCCCTTGAAAATGGGCTTTTAGTGAGTGGTTCAAGTGGCGATAAAAGGATTAAACTTTGGAAAATAGAAGCAGATAATACCATTAATTGTATTAAAATTTTTGAAGAGGCCCATGCTAAGCCTATTAATGATCTCATGTTATTACCCAACGGCTATTTGGCGAGCAAATCCGATGATAACAGGATAAAATTATGGAATATAGAAAGCGGTCAATGTATTACTGAATTTCAGGATGAGCAGGAGGGTTTAGGTGCATTAGTAACAGCGCGCTGGATGGGACGATCTAATGCTATGTCGGCGAGTGCCTCCAGCGGGGCTCGACGAATTGCTATATTCCAGGATGGACTTGTTGCTTCCAGTTTCAACGAGGAAAATTGTAGTGCCTACCCCATAGGGCTAACCTGCTTCCAACCTATTCAGATCTATAAAACAACTACCGTTAACCTAAGTCGCTTAGATATCGCTGAAATTTTAACAGCCTTGGTTAATCTTCATCCTAGCGAGCTTAGAACATTATCGTTGAAGGGAATAGCCTTAAGTAATGAGGACCATGTTCTGCTTCTTGAGCTTATCAAAAAGTCCCCTTCTCTTATTGATATTAACCTTCAAGATACGGGCTTATCTGAATTCCAGCAAAAAGACATTCTAGACGCACTTGAATTTCAGCAAAAACAAACGACAGTTGCAGGGAAAGAGATTGAAGCGATAAAAAAGCAAATGAATGCTTTGAACCACGGTGTGGTGCAGTTAGAGACGATGCTAAAATCTCAGGGTGAATGCCTCGAAAAACTCACTCACCAAGAAGCCTCTTGTCAGATTGAATTATCCAACGTTCAACACAAGTTAGATAAAACGCAACAAACGTTGTTAGACCTCCAATATCCCGCTAACGATAAAATGAGTGATGTGCTCGTTGCAGGTTTACGGCAAATGAATACGACGCTCCATCATATTATCCAACGCTTGGAAAAGTTAGAGTCAAATACGGTTATGATTGAGCAAGAAGAAAACACTAAACTTCAAATGATGGAAATTACGCAAGAATTATTCGACCATCATCTTCAAACAGCGATTTCAAATCAAGATAGCGTGCGAGTCAATCAGCTTTTATCTGCACAAAAACGCTCAAAAGTGACCAAAGAAATGCTTAGTATTGCCTATAAGCAAAATCATCCTGAAATTACATCGATTATTGAGACTCATTACTTAAAAGATTTACTCTTGGAGCTCAAACCTACTCAATGGCCTTCGGATTATGCTTATGCGCTCTTATCTGAACAAGCGTATCGAAGCGATTTAAAGCCTGGTGAGCGAGTTATTATTCGTCGTGAAAACGGGTATATTGAACGTTTGCTGGAATCAAATTGGCGTGTTTATAATACGTACCAGGATTCTAAAACGGGGTATTTTTCGGCGCTTTTTATTAATGCGCAAGACAAACATTTGGTGCTGGCCCATCGAGGGACAGATTTTGAGATTTATGATTTGCTTTGGGGAACACATGATATCGAGGCGGACATTGCGCTCGTGGACAATCGACTTCCCAAGCAAACGAAAAATGTGTTGGATGCGACTTATCAAGCGCTTGAATTAGTCCATAAATATGGTTATCACTTGTCCATCACGGGACATTCGTTGGGGGCTTGGGCAGGTACCGCCTCCAGTTACCTCTTGATTAAAGATCAGTATTACCAACGCGTTCATACGGTCTTATTTGATCCGCCTGGATTTTTAAGCGCGGAAGAGAGCAGTGAGTTGGAGAGTGTTTTTCATCAAGCCGACATGACTTTTTATTTTGGGCCGCCGAACTCCATCAATACGCTCAATACTCATCATGCGGCAATTACCAAATTTCGTCTTTATCCCTCTCTCGAGTGCCCCAGTATTTTTGAAGCATTAAGAGGATTTTTTCCGTTGACCCGAGACTATATCCGTGCAGCATCAGGTCATAAAATTGTCAAACTAGTTAATGAGTTTAATAAAACCACGGGAATGCCTTTTGATAGGGATGTTATTCTCCAATGGCCCAATGTTGAAAAAAGCAACCGAAGTGATGCAGCTTCCTTCATTACGGCTCTCATTGGAACGGCCGTGGTGTATGTGGCGACGGCAGGAGTTTTGCTGAGATCGCCGTATATTGCCAGTTTTAGAGGTTACTTGATGGTTGCTCGCACTATGGCGACGGTATTACTTGCTGTCACTGCTTATTATTTTCCCTTTATTTATCGAGGATTTGAATATTTTTGGGGCAAAATGAATACGTCAAAGTTGGATTCTTTTTTAAGAGACGCGAGTGCAGATTTAAAACTGAATTTAACGCAAAACATGAATGCTATTAACCGTCGCGAATTTTTGAAAAGCACGCATTATGAGATTACCGCTTATCGCTCTCATCGAGCCAAAATCACGTATGATTTAAAATGGTTTGAGATGCTATTAACCAAAATGTTGGATAATCAGGCTTCTCCTTGTGTGAAGAATGCGGGAATTAAAGGTTATTTTGAAGCAGATTCCCGCTCGGCTTATTGGGAGTTTAAAAATTCCACCTGGACGATGGAGAATTTTTTTAGCAATATTACCGATACACTCATGGCTACATTTAACGATGAAACAATCTGTGATGCGACGCAACGAAAACAAGCACTGGAAGAATTAAGTGCTATTTACGTTGATAAACAAAGCCATATTGATAATGAATCAACGCGTATTATCAATAATGATGCTACTTCGAGTGCTTCTCGCCTAATGCCTTTGCAACATGTTTTTTTACAACAACTGTTATTTTACCTGAATGCCATTTATGGCGCTCTCACTCCGACGTGGTCAACGCAAATGCCATTAGAACGCGAAATGATTTCTCATTCGCTGTCTTCATCTTTACAAGATAAGGCATGGATGATACAAGAAACTCTATCTAACCATTCCACTGACGGTGATTCACTGGTGCCGTCTTTGCTTAATTTAAACGTTTATTGGTACTCAGTACCCCTGTACACGCTTCATCCCCAGACAGGCGTTCCGGTATTTACGGTGGGTGCGTGGCAAAACGATGTACCAGTAGGTTATGTCAAGCTTTACGGTACCTCTCAATTTTGTCGGTCGCGAAGTGGATTGCGACATAATATTGTTGAACTAGGTGGCGTTTTGAAAGGGCAGGAGTCGGCGATTCAACCTGAAGTAGATACGCCTGTTTGTGAGGCTCTCCCCCCCACAGAGTCGAGCTTTGGCGAGCAGTTAGGTCAATCAGCCACACATGGTTTTATTGCGGGCATGAGCAATCTCCTTAAGCGCGGTCTTCAACAAGCAGGTGCATCACCTGCCATAGCAACAGTGACTGCTCAAACAATTTATTATGCCTCATTATTTGCGCTTGGATATACGCGTCATTATGCGGCGATAAGTGAAGCGGATGTTCCCGAAGAGGAGGCTGTTTTGCAAGCAGCAACTCAAGCCGCAACAGAAACAGCAACAGTGCTGGCCGTACAAACGGTTTCCCACTCATTGCAATATGTGGGTAATACTCTCAACGATTATCAGTGGAAACGAACCGGAAAAGTATGTAAAGTCATCGGGAGTGTTTTTAGCGCTACGCGTTATGCGCCTTGTTTTTTCAGAGCGTACCAGCAACCTGATGTGATATCAGCAGCCAGCAGTCTTGCTCAAACGGCTGGTGCTATCGGCGTTGGTATAGTAACACAACCCGCTACTGACCCCCTTGGCAGTCTAATAACCTAACGTAGGCAGCGGCGGCTGCAAACTAGCAAACTTTCCAATGATTTTTGGGCAGGGATCAAAAAAGGCATATTTTAAGGAGTCAATCAATGAATAAAAATGAATTTCGAGAAGCACTTGAAAAAGGCATGCTTAAACAAGTAAAGAAAGGGGTACGTGAATTTGGCATAGATGCAGATCTAACCTATTATATACCTTTTACTAACACCCCTTCTTCCATCAATGAAGCTTATCGATGGGAATATCGGCCTTTGCATTGGGCTGTTTTAGGGAACCAATTGCGCGTCGCTTGCTATCTTATTGAGCAAGGAGCAAACATCGATGCCCAAAATAAGGTAGGTAATACCCCTTTGCATCTGGCAATTTATTTAGGGCATACGGATCTGGCTTTATTATTCCTTGAGCATGGCGCTTCATTAAATATAAGAAATAAAGAAGAAACGCATTTAACAAAATTGCTCAGCCCTGAAAAAAATTGTACGCCTCTCCATTATGCCGTTCAGTGGGGAGATATAAGGGTCGTTGAGAAAGTGTTATCTCAAATTATAAATTTTCGTATATTAAATGAAGCGGCTTTCATTGATAAATATGGGCGCTACGAGCCAATTTTTCATGCAAAAACACCCTTACAACTTGCATTGAAACGACGACTTGAATCTAACGTTGATAAAAACGGAAAAGAAATCGGTGTTCAAATAAGTGAGGAGAATAAAACAAGGTTAATTAATCTATTATCCGTAGCGCAGCCCGAAAATGGCGATAACAATCTTCATCGGGTCATCCGACAAGCTTACATTCGTTATTCAACCGCGCCTAACTCAAAGCAAAAAATATTTAAGTTAGTAGGGTCTCAGTTGTCAAAGCTTGATAACATGCAACGCATTCAACTGTTTCAGAAGAAAAATGAAAAGGGTCTGACGCCCTTGGATTTAACCAGGAATCTTCCTTTTTTTGAGGAAAAAACACAACTAGTGCAATTATTGTCATTTGCTCAACCGGAAATAGATGACAATGAACTTCATCAGGCCATTAGGCAAACTTACCTTGATCATTTAATGTTGAATACCGAGCAAGACGGACTATCTCGAGTAGAAACGATTTTTTCAACGCTTGATGATGTCCAGCGTATGGCGCTGTATAGGAAGAAAAATAGACAGAATCTGACGCCCTTGGACTTAGCCAAGAATCTTCCTTCTTTTGAGGAAAAAGCACAATTAGTGCAATTATTGTCATTTGTTCAACCGGAAATAGATGACGATGAACTTCATCAGACCATTAGGCAAACTTACCTTGATTATTTAGCGTCGAATACGGAGCAAGACGTATTAGCTCGAGTAGAGACGATTTTTTCAACGCTCAATGAAGCCCAACGTGCTGAATTGTGTCGGCAGAAAAATAAAAAACATCTCACTCCCTTGAGCTTGATCATGAGCTTCCCTCTTTCAACGAATAAACATTCCTCTAGACTTGCGTATTTTGATAAACAATCGTTAATACTCAAGCTTTTAAGATATGGCGCCGATCCACATACTCAGAATCCAGAAACAGGCGATACTATTCTTCATCTGGTTATCAAAGAATTGCAACATTACTCCGTTTACTTTAAAAGCGATGAAGAGATCAGTGAGCCAGAAAATATTATTTCACCAACACAACATCTCTCTGGCAGTCCGTTTGAACCGTTTTTAGATATTTTTGAATATTGCCATCATCAAGGCATCGTCGCGGAATTATTGAGCATTCGTAATCAGGCGGGTTTAACCCCCCTGGGACTTTGTGCGCTCCCTCGAGGAGCAAGGTTGTTAAACAACGCGATGCTCCTCATGTTAGCTCCTTTCACAGAGCATACACTTGAAAAAGAGACGCCTGTCTTTAAACGAGAACTTGGTTCTCTTGTCGAAAGTGCTCGATGCTACGTATCATTTTCCAGTCAGAACTCGACTGGCTCACTAACCCTTACTCAAACATCAAATAATATTCACAATATACCACTGGATAATGGCCAAGAATTCAATAGTACCAATCATTTTTCAAATGAAGCGACAACTCCTGAAACATTATACCCGCCAGGATCGCAATCAAGCCCTTTGCTCTTCCAACCTGCACCACGCCACAATTTGCCTAACCCCACTGAGTTACTGGGAAAAAACGTTATCCTTGATATTAAGGATAAAATGCTTTTATTCCTAGCTCGCAAATATGATAGGTCATCATATAAACAAAAAGCGGATGAAGCAGTTGAGCTCCTTAATAAAAGGTTAGCAAAACTGCTCGATCCCAGCTTATCAAGGGAGGCTATTAATAAATGTCTACAAAAAATATATCAGATGATGGGTCCTGAAGATGCTCGAGAAATTCAAAAAATATTAGATCATAAGATGTTGGAATTACGTAAATCCAATCATATTTCTATGGGAAATGGCTTGTAGAAACTTCTTTCTCTGAAAAAGGATTGGCATTGTGGGTACCGGCAACTTGTTGAGGTCTAACAGTAAGTTTTTGTCTTAGTGTTAAAGAAACTATCGCTTGTTTTTATCGAGAAAAAATAATGAGTAAAGCAAAAGGTTTTTTATTGTGGTTATTTAAACCAAGTATGGATCTTGGTTTTGATTGGCTTCAAGCAACGGCTAAGCAATTTATAGAAAGAGTGCAGGACCGTTTATATGGAATAGAACGGTCTCCCTCCTCTTCGTCTCCTGAGGATGAAGAAACTTGTTCTTTTTACCAAAATTTTATACAGGAAATTAATTTATCAATTGATGGGAGGGTGCGCTCTTTAAGTGTGACACAACACTTTGATAAAGTAGACGATGTTCAGTACATTCAAGGCTTGTTTCTAGTTATTCAAAAAATTCTGGTTGTTTTTTTAGAAGATGTTTTAGACAGAAGCGAAATAGCATTGTGGGCCAGAGAGGAAACATTAAGAAGGAGTGTCAAAAATAAATTATCGGATTATTTATATAGAAATTTATATTTAATGATAAATAGCCTTTTTTTGGAAGGTATTGAGAATTATAATGACCTGAGGAATAAAGGAAATGAAGAAAAAAAATTATATTTTTTCAATCAAATCAAAATGTTCTTTGAATCAGATATACACATATTACGTCAGATTAATGCGGCTAAATACCGGCCTGTGTATTCAACAAAACTGTTTGATGCGATAAAAAATGATGAAACGCCTCCTTCTACTATCGTTGAACTTTGTGCTTTGGGTGCCAATCCAAATGTAAATTTATGCAAGGATTCTTGGAACTGGACAGCTTTACATTGGGCCGCCTATTGGGGCAGGAGTGAATTAATAGAGCCCTTAGTGCGTATAGGGGCAAATTTAACGGCGCAAGATTGTTATGGACAAACGCCTTTCATGGTGTGCATACGGTATTTACGTTCTAAAAATAGTGATACAAGGATTGTCGAGGCGATATTAGAACAAGCCCGTGTCGCTTTTTCCGACCAAGAATACAGTCATTATATTAATAAGCATTTGCCTAATGACAAGGACGGTGGTTTTTTTAAAGGCATGACACCTTTTCATATTGCTTACTATGAGAGTAAGCATGCTATTTATAAAGATACAGCAATGCTTTTAATCGAGTTTGAGGCGGATATCTTTCGTCCCACGACCAAAACCAATAACAAAGCCTGGGATAATAAAACTATTGAAGATGCTATCTTTAGGAAAAACAATGTTCCCGCGAGTATGTTAAAGAACGTACATAAACATAAAAAACTTACCCTAGAATTTAATAAGGAAAAAAAAGCTCACAGTGTGTCCCCTACCGTTAAGCCCTCTCCCTCTCGTCCTGAATCAAATTTTTTTAAGAAAATAGATACGTCTTGGTATACTGACGAGCAGATTAATCCATTATTTAACCGCATTCAGCAAACCTATCCCCAAGTCCATGTGCTCGATGCCATGTTAGGTACGAATTGGATAGGTGCAGAGGGTAACGAAAACATATTACAGACTAATTTATTGGCTTTTAGTAACCTACGGCAACGAGCAATTTCACTAAATCAACCCGTAGCGAATCGAGTATTGATTCCTGTTAATCTAGATCACTCTCATTGGGCATTACTTTTGATTCATTATCCGTTAGAGTCTTCTCAAGAGCCCGCTATTTTTTATTTTGATCCGTTCGGAGCACCCATACATCCTGATGTATTGCAGACATTAAGAAACGCTTTTTTTTCTCCTGAGCTTCACGTTTCTCATCTTGAAAAAAGACTTCAAAATGATGGGTATAATTGCGGACCTTGGATTGTTGTAGTGGCCGAAATGCTTATTTCGAAAAATTGTGTGCCTGAAGTTTGGGATGTGAATATTCGAGAAGAAAGAAAAAGACAACAAAGATTGTTACATGAAATGCAGGTTATAGGCCCCGCATTTGATGGTAACGACACTAATCAACTTGCTTTAGTTAATAGGCTAAATTGAGGGATTTAAGGAAGAAGTAGACGCTCAGATTCGGGTTCTGACGAAAATAGGGCTAATAGTTTACACTATGTTAGCATACGCTCGGTTATGGGGCATAAGATGATAAATTTTCGAGAGCAGCATTTTCCCCAAGGATTTAATTTTAATTTTGATGTTGGTGAAAGCGGAGCAAAAGTAGCGTAAGAGACTTATTTTCGCGACAGAACCATTTTTTTGGCTCTTTTGCATCCATTAACCTACAAGTTAACGGTGTTTTTTAGTAACGTAACACTACATGATTGAATGGAGATTTACAAGTGATATCACAAAAAAAAGTGGAAGGAGCAAGCCAAGGAATAAATTATTTAGGGGAAGGAATGCAAGATTTTCAAAAACAAGATGATAAATATCTTAATGAAATAAACATGTTTTGTAGAGAATATTTTTATTTAGGCGAGCCCTTTAATGTTGATGAAACTTTGCATAATTGCGGTATTAAAAATTATAATCCTAATACAGGTCCCTATAATTTATGTACCTTGATTAAGGAAAATCAAGAATACATTATTAGCTTAACTGACCGTTATTACACTATTTACTTTCGATATTTCCAAAAGGCCAGAACTGCCCATCAAACGACGTCTGAACTATTATCACTTCACTATGAAACCTTCAGGCAACATCAACAACGCATGAGTAACTATACGCTTAATCTTTGGCTAGACAATGGGTGGCATACATTCTTGGAGATTGCAAATTGGTGGACTATACCAGCATGGTGGAGAGAACTTCAAGATGAAAATGGAAGAAGTTATCAGGTAGATAATTCAATAAGAGAATATGGTATATCACAGGCAAGGTATGTTGCGTATTCCCCTGCAATACTAGAGGAGGCATTAGAACTTTTGTTAAAATTTAATGATTTTATTGATTATGCTATAGAGGAAGTAACTTATAATAAAAATGGTACACTCAATGAAGAAATAGAGAGAAGGATATATTCGGTAATAAAGGCAGTTTATACAAAAATACGAGGTAAATCAGAAAGTGAAGAAAACACTATTTTAGCAGGAAAGGAGAAATTTTTTGAATCCTATCTTAGCTATTTGACATTATTTCGTAAAACGTTAAAACTGCATTTTAAAGGTGTTTTGCAAACATTATTTCAGTGGTTGTGTTTAGCAGAGACTCATGGCTTTAATAATCAATCTTTAATGTTAAATATGTTAAACCGCATTTGCCAAAACCATACCATTAAATCAAATGGTATAAATTTAAAGATACTTTACGATGACCTTAATGGAGAATGCAAGCGATATTTTAACCCAGGCGCTGAAGGGTTATCCCTAGAATTATACATTAAATTTATTTTTTATATTTTAAAACATGGCGATGATTCTTTAAAAAAAGGTTTGGAAGATTTTTTGAAATATTTTAATCCGCAAAAAGACAACCAGGGATTTCGTCTTAAATTTGTAATAGTTAAAAACTCTGATCTCATTATTCCCCGTCATGAAGGTCTTGACGAACTCATCTCAACTTTGCAAATTTCTTTATGTGAAATTAAACCCTATCAACCCAAATTATCTTCTATTTGCGAGTATCAATCTCTAAAAAAGATTTTAGTTAATTCATTAGAGCATGGAGACGTTAAGGATAAAGCAAATTTATTGGATGAAATGGCTATTTTATTAGATGTGCTTTGTTTTAATTGGTTGACTTATGAAGAGCATTCTATTGCTGCGAGAGAAAAAAATAAGGACATTGAGAAGATTTTACAAGTTTGGAGGAATGCATTTCAGCAAGAGATAATTCAATTAATTGATCATAATCGTTTCTTAGACCCCATAGTAGCGTTATTATCAGGAAAAAAAGAGAAAAAAGAAAAGGTTAAAATAATTTATTCTAGTCAAGATATAATTAGACTTTTCATTACTAATTCATGGCGTTTAATCACCGCTTGGAAAAACTTAAAACCACCTATAGAAGAGCAGGTAACTGAAGCTTTTCATTTGTTACAGAAAATAAAGACTAATTTGGTTGAAATAATCATGGAGGGCCTAATTTGTAGAAATATTGAGGATGATACAATAACCCTATTGATTAATTTGGCAGGATTTTGTCAGACTGGCGCGTTAGATAGTCAATATTCTTTATTAACATTATTAAACATTGAAGATAATGCCAATAAAGAGCAGATTTCAATAGAAAATATTCGACAAAATCTTGCTCAGCTTGTACCTGACAACATAGAAAATATATTATGGGCCGCCATGTGTTATATAGCATCAACGATCCCTAAACGGTGTATTGTTCCTTTACTTGAGAAAGGAGATGAATATTTCAAGGCTAATATAAAATTAATAAGCCTATGGGAAAAGACGCATGGCCCGCTTATCGAAGATTATAAAAATAGATTGCCAGGAATCTTTCAGGGCCAAAATGCAGATGGCATGGTAAACACGATATTGTTATATCTTCGTAGAATAGTGGAGTTTTATGGATTTGAAAACTATAAGGAAAATCTGGTAATACCTGAATCGTTCTGGACAAATAAAGCGGAAAATAATTTATGGCATGAGGTAGTCATTCGCTTACCATTTAAAGAGAGACAAACGCAATATTTTATGGAGCGCGTTGAATATTTATTACAACACTCAGAAGAAAGTATATCTTATTTAGAATTGGAGCAAATTAAGGAATGGCAAGCATCAGTACAATCTAAGCTTCTCTCTGACAGGGTAGAAAAAGCACTGAAGAGTACAGCTCTACTGTGGACTTTTAGCGATCTTTGGCTGCAATTATTAGATGTCAATGCTCAAGAGCGTTGTAATGAACATTGGGACACGTATTTTTTTGCAAGAATAAAAAACAGTTTGCAAGACGTTTCTCAAGTCTCAGAGTCGCATACTAACGTCATAAATGATTTGAATATAATTCATACTTATTTTCCCGTTACAATTGCACATAAAATAAAGCTTGCTGATTTGGCGCAGCAACTATATCAAAAACCGTGGAATGAAAAAAATCATGCGATGATGGAGTCTTGCTTTTCTCCATTTGATAAGCATCGTTATCGTTATCATTGGCTTGAAAATTTTTTACATCGAGATCAACATGACACTGTATTGCAAAAACAATTTGAACATCATAAAAAAGAGTTAGTGAAGGCAACGGGAGAATCCGGTTCTCTTTTGAATGGTCTTAGCATTTTTTTTGGAGAACAATACAGTTCTTATAATGAGAATTATGCATTATATGTGATAAAAGATGTGCCACTGACAACTGAAGTTTTAGAGAAACAAAACATAGCCGGCTCAGCCATTATAGTTGCAAGAGTGATACCTGATCGTAATGCCGTAGTCATTATTTTTATTGAGAATGGTCAACCTTTACAGATCGCAGAAAATTATTTTCTTGAGTTTAAAGTTAATTTATCCCTGGAATGTTTTGAGTTTATAATGCGGCAGAAAAATAGTCATTGTATTAAAAGAAAAGACTTAGAAACAGAACCATATCGGCTTACTCTATATGAAATTATTGAAACCTGCCTTCAGCAAGCAGGGCTCCCTCATGTACTTAACCTTATTCAGACTTGGCTAAATAAGCCTATGTACCACCCTATAGCTTGGAATTTGCTTGCTTATTATTTTAATAATGACTTTTCTTTTAAGTCATCATTACCATTATCTGAGGAAGAAAAAAAATTCAAGGAAGTTAAAAAAGAATATGAAGCTGTTAACAGCTGGTATAAGAGTGGAATGGAATTAAAAGAATTATTTAATCAAGGCGAGTTTAAAAATTTATCGAATCGTATAATTTCGCATGCGATGGATATAGGAAATAACCGCAATTTAGAAAGATTTGAAGCTTACTTGCTGATTCCATTAACGGAACACATTAAGTTGCTGCTTGCTGATGCTAAGAATAAAGACATGTTGAATAGCGGTTCTTTCACACAATCATTAAATAAATTAATAAAGAAACTAGAAGAAATGCTGCCTCCAATCATATGTCAACAGAGTTCAGTACAAGATCTACAATTCGTACTTTCTTCGACAATTGAAATTATCTCGTGTCATCTTGAATTGATTGAGCTTTTAAAATTAGATAGTCAAAAATGCTTAATTAACTGGAATGAACTCAAATTAAAAGCAGTGCTGAAAGGATTTCCTGAAAAAAATTTGCAAGACATCTATAAAAAATTATCAGGCATGAATACAGCTGATATGTCGCAGGAAGCACGTACTTTTTGGAGTTTATTTTGTCAGTATCTTGAAGCGCCACCCATTAAACGTCAGCAAGTTGAATCACTGGTTAATGATTTGACTAAAATATTACAGTCTAAGAGTCACCCTATAGATGAGATCCGAGCTCATCGAATTGAGAGATGGCAAAATACATTATCACTATTATTTACACCTTTCAGCATATCTAAGAAAGGTTATAAGCCCAACAGAGTGGTATGGAGGGAGAATAACAGAGCTGCTAAAATGTGGAACATCGATATTGTTATGCAAATTTATAGAGAGGAAGATGATACGCTTAATTTTAACTCTCCTAAGATTAATGTAAATCATAAGGTTAAAAAAATTAATATCCCTAACAGAGCAGGTACCGAGCCTACGTTTTCTTCAATTTATATTAAAGTTAGCCCTGATTCTCCTGGTGCAGCGTTACAATGGGCCACCTTTAGTCGTTATTTTGATCCTAATTTACCACAGGTTGAGGTTATAAAGATGCAGTATATTGATGATCAGAGCAGGTTGTCAAGACATCCTGTGCTCTTATCTGAAACAGTAGAAGGCGAGACTTTACATAACGTGATGGAAAAAAAAGGTTTCATGTTCAAATTAAACCAAGAAGCATTTTCTCGACAATTTATGTTGGCATTATTACTTAGGCCAGCAGATCAAAAACCTGAAAACATTATTGTGCGGCGTTGTTATAAGAAAGAAGATGTTGAAGAATATGAATTAATTCCTATTGATAATGATCAATTTGGTGTGCCTCCATTTTACACCGAGATGAAATTGCGCCCCATGACCTCACCAAGTAGTGCAGAGGGTGCAACTTATCCGCTTCAAGAACCGGCAATGATTCATAGCGCTAAATTGGGTATTAAAACAGTACTTTTTTGCATGGATGAAATGAATAAGCCAATTCACAAAGAAATAAAAGAGTACTTACTCGCATTAAATATTGAAGAGTTATTGGATGTTTTCCTCAAGGAAACAAAAAGAATTAATTCAAAATTATTTAAAATATTTACAGAAGAAGAACGAAATGAGCTCTATAATTTGGAGAAACCTGTAGAATTATTGGCTCAAATGGAAAATACTTTCTTTCCTACCCTTTATGATAATTTACTGCGCGTTCAAGATTATATCAAACTACATCAATACCAAAAAATTACTCATATGGATCTATTAAAAGAAATTTATCCTCCATTAGCAGCTCATTATGAAACAGGATTGATTAAAAATATCCCGCTTTCTGAGCGCTTTAAAGATATTTGTGGAAAAGAATATCAAATGACGAAGGAAGCAATACCCTGCTCGTTTAACTTGCAATTTGCCGCGGAAAATGAAGTGTTTAATTTTCAAACGATGTTAGAGAGTGCTGCTTATATAAAAATATCTAAAAAAAATGATTTATTAGAATATACTTTGAAAAAGTCAGATGGCAGGTTTGAGCATGGAAAAATCAGGAAGGATGAATTGTCAATAGATGTATGGAATTCATTGCTCACACACCCAAATACAGATGAGGTAAAAAATGAAATTAACGAAATTTTTTATCGTAAACACGGATATACAGTTGTCAATTATGGTTACACTACCAGTCATTTTATCAAGGAGATAATTGATGCTCGCTCTAGAGATTCTGTAGATGTAAAAACTTGGAGAGAAAGACCAAGAGTTAGTATGAAGTATGCAGAGGAAAATTGGAAGTCAATAAGAAATCTACGTAAAAAAATGAGTGAGACTAAAAGAAAATTATTGGAAGGGAAAAAAGAACAATTCACTCAACTTTCTATTCCTGCATTGAAGGAAGCCGTGATTAATAGCATAAAATTTGATGAATTAACTTGGGCTGTTACTGATAAGGATTCTGGATTTGTCTTTTTGGAGGGATATGACCAAGAATTCATATTAGAAGCAATTAAGGGTGTCCCCTTCCAGTCATTAAATTTAAGTCATTGCACCGCTTTAAAATGGGAACAATTATTAGAAATTTTGAAAAACTCACGTTTTCTCAAAAAGTTAAATGTGAGTTATTGTTCTAGCTTAAAGCTATATGCAAATGAGATGTTTGAGATTGCTAACTTGTGCCCTTGGCTAATAGAACTCAATATGGTAGGAATTGGGTCATTAGAATATATTGGATATTATAGTATGTATCGAGGAAAAACAGAAATTACCTGGCCATGGTTGCAGAGATTAAATATCTCAAAAAATAATGACTTGTGGCAAATCTATATTAACGCCCCTCACTTAATTTCCCTACGCGCTTCTGATTGTGCGGTACTTAGCACTATTTCTGTTTCAAATGCAAAACTTAAGCATCTTGATATCCGCAATTCGCCTATACAAAATCTTAAAAATGGTGAAAGTTTACTATCTACGCTTTCCTATTTAAGTGTAAATGAATCATTGGACTATTATCCATTTAAAAATAAGACGTCATTGTTGCTTCTGCAAAAAAAATTAGAAGAAATTATTAGTCGACGACAATCACTAAGGCAAAGTGAGTCTTTCCCTGATTTGTCTTTTAAACTAAAAGTTGATGATAATTGCAATAACACATCTTTATGGAATAAAACGTTATCACGGAAAAATCAGCTTTCTTTTAGTGCTGATCAACTATTTTGGCCTAAACCTGACTCAAGTGAAAAATGCCTTGATGCGATGCGGGCTCCGAATTGGCAGCAACAAGTGGGAAACAACGTTTCTATGTTGCAAAAAGAGTCTAAATTTTTGAAAGGAACCTCGTCAAAGGTGCCCAACTTTTGGGAGAAGTCGGTGAAGGATGAAATACCGCAGGAAATTTTAGAGGAGAGCTTTGCTGCCAATCAGGTGAATGGGCTCATAGGTCCGCGTGGCATAGAAGGATTTGCGTTGCAGGATGTTGATGATAAAGGCAATTGTTTTTATGAGGCTATCGTGGATCAAATGCGATTAACAGGGCATGTTTTTATCAAAGAAACGCCGGAAGGCACGGCCCTTCATGACAGGTTACGGGTATTGATTCAAGAAAAAGCGTTTTGTGATAGAGAATGGGCAGGGGATGAAGAATTTTTTAAGTTGGTTAGGAAATTGGATGTAGTATTAGGGGTGATTGATACCCGATATCCTGAAGCAGGGTATACGTATTACTATCAAAACGACCAAAATGAGGTGCACACGGAGCGTGTGGAGTCGCCTCGGTTGCCAGAAAAACCCATTTTTAAAATTGCTGCCACGGGCAATCACTTTTTGTCGGTGCGAAGCGAACCGGTCGTTGAGGAAAAAAAGAGGGCTCTGCGCGTCTTTGCGTGGATCGAGTAAATTGAGTACAATGTGCTGAGTGTTAAAATGGAAGCCTAGAGGGGGAATCTGATGCTCAATTTCGACTCAAATACACTCAATATTACCGCGGAGTTATTAGGATTATCGGACGTCACTGTGGTTGGCGTACGCACGAATTTATCAGCCCATAAAATTATTATTTCTGTAAAAAGCACTCGTGAAGAGGTGTCTTGCAGGCTCTGTGGCCGACCCACGAAAAAACATGGTGTGGGCCGTGAATTACATCTTCGACATTTGCCTATCTTAGGCCAAGAAACCATCATTGAAATTACACCGCGTCGAGGAAAATGTGAACATTGTGAAGGTGGCCCCACGACGACAGAATTATTAGATTGGTATGAGATGAACAGTAAATTTACGAAGCCTTTCGAGCACCGTATGCTATTTGAATTAGTCAATTCTACTGTAGCAGATGTCAGTCGCAAAGAAGGTGTCGATTACCATACCGTGGAGGCTTTGATTGATCGTTATGTTGAAACAGACATTGATTATTCTCACATTGAGTCACTCAATATTTTAGGGCTTGATGAGATCAGTTTGAAAAAAGGATACAAGGATTATGTCACTTTGATCACGTATCGAAGCCATGATCACGTTAAGTTATTAGGGGTTGTGAGAGGTCGAAAAAAATCCACTATTATAGCGTTTTTAAGCCATATTCCGCCTCATTTAAGAGAAAGTATCCGTGCAGTCTGTTGTGATTTATATGATGGCTATATCCAGGCTTGTGAAGAAGTATTTGAGAAACAAATTCCGGTCGTCGTAGACCGGTTTCATGTACGTCGATTGTATCGAAAGAGTTTGATTAGTTTGCGAAAATCTGAACTTGCTCGACTTAAAAAAGAATTGACTGCTGACAAATATAGTGAATTGAAGCCAGCCATTAGCCTGCTGAGGAAAGAAAAAGATTATTTTCTTGAGGCAGAAAAATCCATTGTTGA
>JAIELR010000184.1 GCA_019752835.1 Gammaproteobacteria bacterium
CCTCAAATAAATGTCATTTTAATACAGCCATAAGATAAATTTTTGGGCTTTTCTGATAAATGGATTTTGTTCTTTTTGAATAAATGAAACTTATTCTCTATTTTTATTGTTTTTCAAAGGTTTAATATTGATTTTGTCATAAAAAACAGCTGAAAGTTTTGTAATTTAACTTAAGTGATCAATATCTACTTTTATGCTTTCTTATTAGTTGCTTTTTAAAAATAATAATTATTAAAATAATCAATTTAATAACAACTTTAATAATCAGTAGTGAATTCAAAACAGCTTGTTGATTTAGTTGATTTTAATAAAGCGCTCGATCATCGAAATTAACCGATTCAGGATAAAAATCAACGAAAAAAATGTACTGGCATGATTTCTTATTGGCGCCATCAAGCCGTCACAAATTGCCGCAGGTTCAATTTATCCCAGTGTTGAAATATTAATTAGCGGAGCAAATAACGATGACTAGTTCAATTTTAAATACTTTGTGTGTTGAGTTGGTTGATAATATTAAACAAGCAGATAAACAAATGTTTGTTACCATGATACTCAAACAGATGGGTGAAACCCAAAAACTTTATGAGCATCTCTACACATCTAATGTAATTACCGAAAAAGAGAATACATTTGTTATTTCATCGACTGCTAATGATAGTGATTTGCATATTGAGTTTACTGATTCGGCCTATCTTCTTCATTCGGTTTGTTATCTCGGTTATGACTTATTAACGGGTGAAATTAATTATCATTTACTCAATAGTTTATTGCTAGTAAAGAAATGTGTTGGGAAAATGGTAGAAATTATTGAAGAGATTAATTTACGTAAATTCCCCGGTTTTACCCCAGCAAACTCGGATTGTGAATAAGTATCACCAGCACATCAAAATGAATCATATAAGGCAATAAATCAGCGGGTGCTGCATTTGATCGTGCTAGCACCCAAGCATTATGCGAACCCACGGTTTGTATTAATTTCAAAGTACCTCCATCTCCTAGTTTGTAAGCAATAAGCACTAAATTCCAGTTATGAAATATGGCATATAAAGTATTTAAATAATTAACGGCAGCGATTGTTTCCAGCTCGGGTATTAATCGCTCATCGCGATTCGTATTGACGGTTAAGCCTAACTGTCGGGCTGTGCTCGGAATAAATTGCCATATTCCTGCAGGACTCATAGAGTTATTTGTTGTTGTGGGTATTTGATAGCCTGATTCAATTAATGGGGTGGTGCTAAATTCAAAAGGAATATCATTTTCTGAGAATGTCTTATAAATGTGAGCAAGGTAGGGTTTCATCAATGAAAATGAGGTCAGCATGACTGACCTAGTGTTTGAGTTCGCGCGAATTTTATTGATTTGATCTAATATGTCAGGCGTGGCTGATATTTCAAAATCGGGATTAAAATCGGATTGATCAATTACAGCGCTTAATTGCGCTGTTGTTAATGGTGGCAATGGGTCAGTGGAGGTTGATGGTATACTTGCCGAGTATGCCGTGATCTGCAGATTGAAGACTAGGAGCAATGACAGAATAATTCTTTTACAGTTAAAAAACATACTATACTCCGCGCATTCAGTATATTTTACGCAAAAACAATTTTGCCGTATTACTCTCCCTTTCCACAGTATATAAAGGGAGAGTAACACCACAAAATTTTTATGCTTTTATTTTTACAGTGGTCTGCACATTTTTGACACCATCAATGGACTTCGCAATGGTAACCGCTTCATCTGCTTCTGCTTGATTATCTGCCGTGCCTGATAAATAGACATTGCCATTTGTCGTTTCTACGGTGATGCTCATGACTGGAACGGAAGCTGAGCCAAATAACTGTTCACGAAGGAATGAACCTCTAATTTTAGCAGTAATCACGGTATCTGTATAAGGTTGTATGCTCTTCTTAATTACAAGCTTTGAAGCATCTACATCTTTTACACCTTCAACCGACATTGCATCTTGAATAGCGGCACTGGCTTGTTCATCTGTGTCGATGTTTCCTGTTAACATAACAATACCCTTTGAGGTATTAACGTGAATAGACAGAGCAGATACTGTTTTATCAGCGGCAAGAGCTGTGCGTACATTGGTGGTTAGGGTGGTGTCAGGTACAACAACGTTACTCTTGGCCGGTGTGCTTTGTGTGGTTGCTTCGCTAGATGTTGAGAAAATATTGGCCGCGGCATATCCTGAAACTAATGTGGTGGCAGTTAGGACCATTAATGCAAGTGTGTTTTTAGTCTTCATGACAATTTCTCCTGATGTAAAACAGATAATATAGGTAGAAAAATCTAGTATTTATGACGAATACTAGACTCTTATCTACTCTAGCACAATTAATCTAGAGTACATATCAATAATTATTGCCTTGACTTAATTTTGAAAAAGGCTATGGTTGTGCACCCATAACGTTTGATTTTATAAGAAACATACATGAACATAAGTTTATTAAATTCCCCACGAAATATAATTTGCCTCAAAAAACGAACGAATATACAAAATTGCCGAAAACCGCGAGGAATAAATTACTATATTAAACTTCTCATTTTTTTGTTTTCAATGAACATATTAAGCGCATACGCAATACCCAGCACTGGCGCACCGGTGACCATTCCTATTTTGCAGCTCAGTCAATTTGAACATTATCCCCCCATTACTCAAAAACTCATTACGAAAGCCTTAGGGATGGCTGCATTGGGTTTAACTTATACCTATGGTTCAGCTAATCCAAAATCAGGTGGCATGGATTGCTCGGGAACGATTAATTATTTATTGCTTGGTATGGGCGTTAAAAATGTGCCCCGTGATGCTAATGGGCTTTATGAATGGACTGTCGCACAGGGGCATTTTTACCCGGTAAAGAGTAATAGCTTTAGTTCACCTGAGTTTAATGAACTAAGGCCTGGCGATTTGTTGTTTTGGTCTGGAACCTATGTAACCAAATCCAATGCACTTGTTACGCATGTGATGCTTTATCTTGGAATAAATCTTGATGGTAAACCGCTCATGTTTGGTTCTAGTAACGGTCGTACCTATGAAGGCATTCAGCGTTGGGGCGTTAGTGTTTTTGATTTTAATTTGCCATCGGCCACATCAACAAGTCATTTTTTAGGCTTTAGTTGTATTCCAACTCTTACGTGTGGGGTCTAACTTATTCTGATTCCAGAGGGTTGTTTGACGCATTTTTATCGTACGACAATGTTCGCTGCTCTAAAAAGCGCTGTAAAACTAAAACTATCATTCCTGCTAAAATCGCTGCGGGAACAATATACATGGCATGTGTGTATGCACTGCTTACGCTTGTAGAGGTTTTATCCGCAATTAACGCTGCCGAGTGTGTGCGCATTAGAATACCGATTAAGGGTTGAAAGAGGATGCTGCCGCCCATGATAATCATATTGGTTGTTGCCATCCCTGTTGCCAATAACGTTGGGGGGCAATGATCGCGAGCGATGACCATCATTAAAATTTGCCCTGAACATAAGAGGCCTAATAGAAACATAGCCGCAAATAGGGATGTATTGCCATGAAATTGCGTGTGGAGCACATACAATATAAAAACAAAAGATAGCGCGCTGCAGGTCAATACCACGCGGTAACGACTGCCTGTTTTATCAGCTAACCAACCGACTAAGGGTGCACCTACCGCCCAACCCCACATTAACCATGAAATAGCCAGTGCAGCATCAACAGGATTGAGTTGTTGCGCGTTTTGCAAATAGGACACGCCCCATAGTTCACCGAACACCGACAAGGGGATGTATAATAGACTGCCTGCCAGTGCATTTAACCAAATGACCGGCATCCGTAAAATCAACAGGGTTTGTTGCCATAATTGAGCCCATTGTAAGCTTCTCTGAGACTGTTTGAATGAAGTAACAGAACCTTCAGGGATAAAATACAAAGGAAGCATCAGAGCTATGCCTATCCATGCGGAAAATACCACCGCATTATGCCAGCCTGATCGTATAACGAGATGATTTAATCCAACATCCCCCAATACGCCCCCAATCATACCTAGGGTCGTAATTAAGCCTGTCGCGAGGGCGAAGCGATTAATCGGTAACCACAAAGACGCAAGACGCAATACACCAACAAAACCAAATGCTGAGCCTAAACCGATTAGAAAACGACCTAAACCAGCCAGAAAGAGTGAATTCGTTGAGGCAAAGAAAAATGATCCAATCGCACAAACTGCACTTGCCATGAGTAACAGGCGTCGTGGACCATAAGTATCAATCAAGAGTCCAACAGGCAGCTGCATCGCCGTGTACACAACATAGTAAATGCTGATGAGATAGCCCAAACCCGCAGTGGTGACATGATGAGCTTGCATTAAATCAGTCGTCATCACACTGGGCATAATACGAAGTAAAAATTCATAGCTGTAAAAGACAGCACCAATCACAAATACGACCCAGCCCAATACCGGATTGATTGCAGGGGGACTGCTTTTAGGAGGCACTAACTTTGCTCGCATATATACCCTCAATATCTAGAATTGGGAGATCAGTATAATCCCTATACCTACAGCCATCAAATAAATTTGCATTTTCGTTTCATATCGCATAAAATCGCGAGCCTCTCTCCTTGCTTTATGGCATAGGGCTATAAAGCTGGATAAACCGTAAGGAGCTAACTTCAATGTTAAAGCACTATGAGATTGTGTTTTTGGTCCACCCTGACCAAAGCGAACAGGTTTCTGGCATGATAGAACGCTATAAAACCCTGATTGAAAGCCATGGCGGCGGAATTGATCGCCTGGAAGACTGGGGGCGTCGTCAACTTGCCTATCCTATCAATAAAATGCATAAAGCGCATTATGTCATGATGAATATCCATGCAAATCAACAGATTTTGGATGATTTGATGCATAATTTCCGCTTCAATGACGCAATATTGCGCCATTTAATCGTTCGCATGCCTAATGCTGTTGTTGAGCCATCAATTATGATGCGCAAAGAAGAGCGATATGAGCAGCGTGATGATGATAGCGCTCGCGATTAAATTTTATTAGTTAGGAGAATTTAAAATGGCAACTTTTTCTCGCCGCAGCCGTAAGAGCTGTCCCTTCGCTTCGATTGGAGTGAAGTTTATTGATTACAAAGACGTTGTTACTTTAAGAAAGTACATCACTGAAACAGGTACGATAGTACCAAGCCGAATCACGGGCGTGTCAGCAAAATATCAACGTATGTTAGCCGATGCAATTAAATTAGCGCGTTTCTTGGCCTTGTTGCCTTATACCGATCAGCATCATCATTAATATTGCGCCCTCATCAGAGGGTGTAATTAAAATGCTAGGAACTTTGTAACAATGCAGAAACTAACAAATTGGTTGTTAGGAAAAAGAGTTTTGATGCTCTTTTTAATTGTTTTGTTTTATTATGTTCCTTATTTGAGTTGGTTTAGCCTTGTTTTAGCGGCGTTGTTTACATTGGCAAACAATGTGCGCATTAGCTTGTTGGCCTTGGCGGCCTTGCTCGTGCCAGAGTTGATAAATAATTTCTGGCATGAAACGCCTTTTGCATGGTTTATTCCACTGAAGCTTGCGTTTTTTTGGGCGGCTGCCGCGGTTCTAAGGCATTATGATGTATCAGCGTTTAATAGTAAGGCGTCGGAGCTATCTCCAATCACAGCGCCGGATAACGCGTGGAGTCAGGTTTGTAATCTAACTGCCGCCGTGACGATTGTGGTTATTCCACTGGTTTATTTGCTAAACCCGCAAATACAACTGATTTGGAGTAATTT
Organism: Gammaproteobacteria bacterium; assembly: GCA_019752835.1. The sequence goes on from JAIELR010000184.1 coordinate 5,753, forward strand.
TTGGGGGTGGTTGCTTAACTCAATAGGTTTGTCGCTTCATACCTATGCTCCCATGTTGGGACAAGATGGGATAGATTTACCGATATGGACCATGTGGCTTACGCTGCTTGATGAGCTAAAGGCAAGTCATGTCATGGTTCTTTTGCCTAAGATAAGCACCGGTGTCTTGATATCTGGGTATTTTTGGGGTGAGTTGACAACGTTAATGATAGTTAGGGCTTGGTTCCTAAGCTATCAAAAAAGAACTCATACAACGGCACAAGAATTGCAGCGTATACGATTGCACATGGCTGCAACGCTGGCTTTTTTGTTGGTGCTGGTTGTACCGAATGCTAGCCTAGCTTGTCGTTTGGATTTGTTATGCGCGCTAGGCATTCTGTTCTTTTTAGCGGGTTTAAGTTTGGTTCATTATTTGCTTCATTCGTGGGGCAATAGAATTTTTTGGATGGGTATCATTGCGCTATATGTGCTACTGATATTTATGCCGATAACAATGAGCTTGTTTTTAATTGTGCTGGCGATTGTTGACAGCATAGTCGATGTAAGAAAAAGATTAATGAGAGAGGTAATTCACGATGGAAATCATCCTGCTTGAAAAAATTCGTAATTTGGGCGCGTTAGGCGACAAAGTTAATGTTAAACCCGGTTTTGCGCGTAATTTTTTGATCCCGCAAGGCTTAGCAGTCCCTGCTAATAAAGACAATCTTAAGGCCTTTGAAGCTCGCCTTGTTGAGCTTGAGTTAGCCTCGAAAGAGCGTCTTGCTGCAGCGAAAAAACGTGCCGAAACATTGGAAGGTCTGGTTGTTACTATGGCAGCTCGTTCCGCAGAAGGTAAATTATATGGTTCTTTGACAGTAAGAGATGTCGCAGAAGCCATTACTGCTGCTGCCGGTATGACTGTTGCCAAAAGTGAGCTACAAATGCCTGAAGGTCCTATTCGCTATTTAGGCGAGTATGATTTTATGGTTGAGCTGCATAGCGATGTAGAGTCCACTATTAAAGTTGTTGTCGTCGAAGACAAATAGTTTCAAACTGTAGCCCGGATGCAGCGCTGCGCTGCATCCGGGCTACGCAATCATCCTCGTTACGCTGTTCAAATCTTGCCAATTGCTATTTAAATTTATTTCGGCATAATGACTGTCAGTAATTTCGCTGATGGAGTCTAAGCATGGAGCAATGGCTGAGTAAATTATATGAGATGACAACGGATGTTGACGATTTAGTAGGTGCAGTTGCCTTTGGGCAATCACGGCTGCAACAATTTCACGATGCATTACAAGTCCTCGAGCAGGATATTCAAACGATCCAACATTATCAACATTATCAAACGACCATACAAGAGCACCGCCGTATTATGGCGATGTTGCATACAACCATTCAATCATTGAATAGTTGGCGCACACAGGCGGGTCAGCACGAAGATGTCTTAGCTGACTTATGTGCTGCTGACGCGGATGTGTCGCATCCTCTTGTTAAAACAGTGCGCACAAAAATAGCCTGTTTACTTGGAGATGTTGCGCGTCACATTCAAGAGTTGCAAAAAATGCACGCAAAAATTGCAATGGCTGCGCGACAATTGGATATAAAAAAGTCGGTGCTGCAGTTGGTTTAGTTGTAACGAATGTTTTGATTAGCGCTATCCAGTTTGTTCGGAAAAGGCGACAGATAATGCTTGTGCAGTTACTGCCTAGATTTTCTGTCCCCTATAATCTATTGCGCGGAAAAAAAATCGAAAAGAGCTATGGCTGTTGTAGGGGCAAACCGCCGTGCAAAATAAAATCAGCTATACGCTGCATATTCTAGTTTGAGTCAAGAAAAAATAGCAAACTAAATGCCCACCTCTAAAAATGCAATAGCAAGATTGGAGGCTGCAAGATATTGAATATTGCGCATCGAGTATTACGCGTGTTGTATAACGCATGATGCGCAATGGAAAAAGGTCGCAAGAGGCTATGTTAAGTTTTGAGGGCGTAAATTAACTCGTAACTTTACGTATCGCAAACTTACGATACGTAAAGTTACGAGTTATACTTGTGGCGTATATTTAAGGAGCTGATCAGATGCTGCATGTAAGAGATTATTTCCCGTTAGGGCTTGCTGAAAAGCGAGCATTTTGGCAGACCATTTTAATGGAAGAAAAAAGTGATGCTGTTAAAGATATTTCGGCTTTATCATTGGGACAAAAGAATGTTTTGCATTATCTCGCCACTCAGCAAACAACACTTTTGACGAGTAAACAAGCCATGCTCAATTTAAAAATGTCGAGTAGTTCTATTGTCGCAGCATTGGTTGGATTAGAAGAAAAAGATGTTATCGAGAAAGTGGAAAATGAATATCAAATTATCAGCCCAATAGTGCATTATTATGCATCGAAATGAAAAATTACCACGCGCCCATTTTAAATAAACGTCCTTGCTCGTTTTCATCGTGCAAAACTAACACTATTTCACCTTCATCAAATACACTTGCTTTGTTTCCCCATTCGTTTGGTAAGTCAGAATCAATTAAGGTGATCACTGATTGAATGCCTAAGTTAGCATATCCACGCATAACTGCAAGTAACTTTTCTTTTTTTCGTGAGTCTAATGATTCAAAAACACCATCGTGATAGACAAAACGAGGAAATTTTTCCTCGAGATGAGCTCGAAGTAACGCCATATCAAAAGCAATACAGAGTAACTTACGATAGGTGTGCCCTAAATCGGCACTCGTTGTATTCCCCAATCCATCAAGAATTTCAGCTTTGAAATCAAGGTGACCTTTACTATTGACAGAAACACTTAATATAGCATTGCGATCGATTACTATTTTGACAATTTCATTAAAAAATCGTTGAATAGAAGAAAATAAACTTGTTGAATCAGAAGTTTGTTGTTCAACGTTTTCTTCGATTTGAGCTTGAATATGTCGGCATTCATTTTTTAATTCACGAACCTCACTACGTAAGGCCTGTAAACGATGCAAAAATTCTCGCTGTCGCTCAAGTTCGATGATATCTGCACGAAGAAAAGTGAGCTCATTACTCATTTGTTTATATTTGTTGAAAACATCAGTATCGCTTAGAAAATCTAATGTGTCTAAACGCTGCGTATTTAATTTCAGTAGTTCAGCATTAACTTGCTTTAGTCTCGCCTCGACTTCCAGGAACTCCTCTTGCAGATAAGCAGAACGTTCATCTGTAATGGCTCGATTAAATGCAATTAATTGTTCAAAATCTTTTTTTATCTGTCCTTCAAAAAACACATTAGCTTCTCTAAAAATTTTCGCTGCCTCATCTGGGTTAAACAAAATTTTATCCTCTTTTATGGCAGATAAGATTTTTTGACGACTTTGTTTAAGTGAGTAAGATTCCGCGTTCAGCTCAGCAATTTCTTGATCAATTTTATCAACTAATATTTCTATTTTATCTTTATCTTCTTCTCCAAAGTCGAAACCATTAAGAAAAGCTTGTTTTTTCCCCAATTCTTCTCGCTTAATTAATAAAATACTTTCAATTTTACTAATGTCTTCGAGTGAACCACCTAGTTCCCGATTAATAATTTTTGTTTCGTTTTCTTTGATTTTTAGCTCGTCTTCTTTTTTGTAATATTGTTTGATAAGTTCATCATTAAAACCAAAAATATGTGCAAGAAAAGGTTTCCAATCGGATGCTTTACCCTTGAATGCATCCAGGCGAAAAACATCACGAAAATCATTTTGAGAACGTAAAAGGTAACCAAGACACTTTCGGTATGACCACGGTTTGAGTGCACGAAGATCAAGCAAGCTATCTAACATTATTTGAGCACGATCGAAGGGTATATCGAGATGATCCCATTTGGATAATGCGCTGAAGTCTTGATAGCATGCAGTATGTTTTTTAAAGCTGATTTTGGTCGCACTCTCAACACTGCGGCGCATAGTCAAGTAAGAACCTTCTTCCAACTCAATTTCAAGGAAAAAAATGAAATCTTTAAATAATTGAATATGCTTAAAGAGAAAAAACTTGAGATCCTTCGTTGAGAGTAATCCAAAATCAAGCAAACTACCTAGTGTGGTTTTACCGAGATTGTGGGTATCTTTTTCCTTGTTCTCGGGTAATCGAATTTCTGCCAGAATGACATTCATACCTTGTGTAAACTCAATAGGTTTGAATAGAGTTGGCTGGTTTGAGTAAAGTTTAGATAATTTCATTTGAGCCTACATACTCCACTGCATCAGTTTTGGGACGATACTCAATCAGCCCCATCAGGTAAAGAAAATTCAGAGCGGGTAAAAATAGAATATCACCACCAATAACCTCTTGTTTAAGATATCTTCTTAATTCGCTATAATCAACAATTCGAGCCTTCTTTAAGCAAATTAGTAATAATAAAGAGGCATTGATAATCGTACGATCAGGATGAGAATATTTAGTCGGTCTCAGCATCGGCTGTACTCCCAATATCGCAGTTCCAGTACATGAAAAATAACATTGCGCGAGTCAGTCTTTTGTTGGCTCGTATGCCTGTTTTGTTGGGAATTGCATCATAATATGTTGCTTCCCAAGTCACTGCTTTCGTTGCGGCATGCACAGGGCTAATCCCTAAAAAGGATAACAACATCGTATAGAGAAATTTGTGAATCATAACTCTGAAAAAATTCATAAAATTGTGCTCATCAAGGGGTCATACCAGCACACCATCCCTAAGCCTTAACACACTCTTGATTAGCGGATCGACGACCCTATACCTTTTTTCACTATCTATGAATATATAATCTTTGAGTTGTAAAGTTTTTAATGCTCTTCGGGTACTGCTTGGTTGCATTTGTATTAAGCTGGAGAAGTCTTTTTCATAAGGCTCTTTACTCAGCTGATCATTGGCAATAATAATGAGGAGTTTGCGTTGATTAATTGTTAAAAGCTCAAGTTCACGTTCTGTTACCGAACGATTCTCAAGTGTATATGCTAACCACACATTCATCACATCCGCTTCTGTAGGATAATTGCTTAACCATAGCGTTGAACAAATTTTATTTATATAATAAGGATGGCGCTCTGTTAGTTTGAATAAACATTCAATGGTTTTTTCATCCAATGATTTTTGCCATTTTTCCATAGCTGCTTTTTGTAAATGAGGGATATAGTTTTCTACCGAAATTCTATTAAGATGGATAGTATCGCATAATTTATAAAATGGCCTTTTTTTATCATAAAACATTTCCTCCATGAGGTGTCTGCTGCTTCCTGAAAATATATAAGCTACATGAGACGACTTTTGTGCAGATTCACGTATGGCCGCCTCAATCGAATAGTTGCTGCATATTTCACCGAGTATTTGAAATTCATCCATATAAAAAATCAATTTTGTTTTTCGTGACTGTGCAAGTGCATGTAATTTTTCAAGTGCTTTATGTATATTATCAGCTTGTTTTTTCTCTTGCCTATTAATGCTCACACTCACACCAACATCTTCAAGCACGATTTTCACTTGCATATCAGAAAAAAATTCTCTGATCAGTTTAAGTAATTTTTGAGGTGTTTTTTCCATTTTCCCCAACAGGTCAGCGATACCATTTAAAATGGCTTTTTCGATATCAGCTTCACTTAGTTCTTTATAAAAATCAATATGAGTATACGGTATTTTTATTTTTGAGAATGCGTTTAAAACAAGGCTGGTTTTACCATATCGCCTTGGTGAAATAATAAGAGTTGGATTCACATTTTCAATATTGTGCATGAGTCTGGCTAGCTCATTTTGTCGATTACAAAAGGCTTTGCCCATCGCAAGGTGTGTTGGAAAATAGTTTGTCACGTCATTGCCTCTTTACATTGCGCATCGTGCGTTACGCATATTGTATAACGCACGATGCGCAATGTAAAGAGAGTGGCAAGTGGCTAGGTTATATTATGAGGAGAGGATGAATTAACTCGTAACATTGTGATATGTAAAGTTACGACCTTTAGAGGTTGCGCATCGTGCGTTACGCATGATGTATAACGCGCGATGCGCAATGTAAAAAATTAGCCATATCTACTCTTCTCGCCGTATCACTGCGCCCAAGGACTGAAGTTTTTCTTCAATACGTTCGTAGCCACGATCAAGGTGGTAAATACGGTCAACGGCAGTTGTCCCTTCGGCGGCTAATCCAGCGACGATTAAGCTGGCAGAGGCACGTAAATCAGTTGCGGTGACCTGTGCACCGTGGAGTTTTTCAATGCCATTCACAAAGGCGGTGTTGCCTTGTAAGCGAATTTGTGCGCCCATGCGTTGCAATTCTTGCACATGCATAAAGCGATTTTCAAAAATAGTTTCAGTAATTTCTGCATTGCCGTTGGCAACAGCATTCATCGCGATAAATTGAGCTTGCATATCAGTAGGAAAGCCCGGATAAGGTGAGGTTTCAATATTCACGGCTTGAGGCAACTTTCCTTGCATATCAAGTGCAATGGTATTTTCTCCCTCAACAATTAACGCGCCTGTCTCTCTAAACTTAGCCAAGACAGATTGCATGATCAACGGTGAAATATCGTGCAATACAATACGTCCACGAGTTGCTGCAGCAGCGGCAAGAAAGGTACCTGCTTCAATACGATCGGGCATGATGCGGTGAGTGGCTCCACCGAGTTCATTAACACCTGTGATAGTGATTGTCTCAGTCCCTGCACCTTCAATTTTTGCGCCCATTGCGATCAAAAAATTGGCGAGATCTACGATTTCAGGTTCTCGTGCTGCATTTTTTAAGATCGTTTGTCCCTCTGCCAAAACGGCAGCCATCATGACATTTTCTGTGCCCGTTACACTGACGATATCAAAAGGAATCGTTGTGCCTTTGAGACGCTCGGTACGCGATGCATGGATATAACCATTTTCAACACGTATTTTCGCGCCTAAGAGTTCCATTCCCTTAATATGCAAATCAACGGGTCGGGAACCAATCGCGCAACCACCGGGAAAAGAAACAACAGCCTGGCCAAAGCGTGCTAATAGCGGACCTAACACGAGGATGGATGCACGCATACTACGCACGAGTTCATAGGGGGCTTCATAACGGTTAATATCGGAACAATCCAGCGTCAAATCGCCATTGCGGGTAACCGATGCGCCCATGCCCCCAATTAACTCAATCATCGTAGCCACGTCATGCAAATAAGGAACATTCGTTAAAGCAACGGGTTTTGTTGCTAATAAAGACGCGGCTAAAATGGGAAGGGCTGCGTTTTTAGCGCCAGAAATAAACACGTCACCCATGAGGGGATGACCCCCTTCTATCATTAATTTACTCATAACTCAGCTGACCCTTTTGTAGCCCACTCTGCAGGCGTGTATGTTTTCAATGCAATTGCATGCAAGCTGCCATCTAGAATAAACGCATTGAGTGCTTGGTAAACCATTTGTTGGCGCTTCACTTTGCTTAGGCCATCAAATTGGTGAGCAACAACTATTGCATCAAAATGAACACCATCGTCACCTTGTACCATAATCGTCGACTCTGGAATCACAGCTTCAAGCTGAGTTTTTATTTGTATCGTTGTCATCATAAATCGGTAACATCCCGTCAACTGCGGTTGCTTTTGCCAAGGCAAGTAACTGAGCAGGTAAATTAATAAATTGAATTGGCTTTTGTGCGGTTTTTGAAAAACGCACACACTCGAGCAACAGCGCGACTCCTGCGCTATCACAATAATCAATGTCGGTGAGATCGATCAATATTGAGGGCATGCTAGAAAAGAAGTCGACAAGCTTGTTCCAAAGGGCTGGAACAGTATCGAAATTTAGCGCCCCCGTCAATTGAATTTTGCAATCACTGACTTTCGTTAATTCACACATAGGCATGGATCACTTACTTCTGCTTGCATTATGAGACTGTAGTGAGGCAAGCAGGGCAGTCATTCCACCTTGGTTTAATGTTTGAGTAAATTGTGAACGGAAGCTTTGAACTAAACTCACGCCATCGACACTAAAATCGTAAACCATCCATTGGCTACCGCGTAAAACCAACTTATAACTCACGGGAATAGCGGGGCCGCCTTGTTGTAGAATTTTGCTATCAACTTGGACTTGCTTTTGATTCTCATATCCCCCACGAATTGGATTATATTGCACGACTTGATTCGTATAGGAGGCTAAAGCTGTGGAATAAGTTCGAATCATCAGTGTCGTAAATTGGGTGATGAATTCCTGTTGCTGTGCAGGTGTTGCTTTTTGCCAGCCATCGCGGCCTAGCGCTAAGCGTGCCATGCTGGAAACATCAATATGGGGCAATAAAATTTGACGCGCTAAGCTTTCAACCAACGCAGGGTTGGTTTTGATCGTCGTTTTATTTTGTTTCAAAGCACCTATCATGGCATTGCTGGTGCCTTGTAACATATCTACAGGCGAGGTGACCGCTAAGGCGATACTGCAGAATATTCCTAAAAATAACGTTATTAAGAGTCGTTTTAACATGGTATTTCCTTTATTAAATTTACTATCATGAAGCCTTTGCTTTATCTTCATCACTTCCTTTCATGCTGAATAAAAGCTGCCCTATCATATCTTCCAATATCAGTGCGGGGTGCGTATCAGTAATAACCGCATTGTTTTGGAGCATTGCACTATCAAAACCAGGAGCAATGGACACATAATTAGCCCCTAACAATCCTGCCGTCACAATACTGGCGGTAGAGTCAACGGGCACATTCTGATTTTGGTTACGGATGCGCAAATAGACGCTCGCCTTATACGTCGTTGGGTCAAGCGATATTCGGTCTACCTGCCCAATTTTAACACCGGCGATAGTCACTGCGGCACGTGGTTTTAAACCGCCAATATTGTCAAATTCCGCACGCACTTCATAGCTGTTTTTTTTATCCAAGCGATTAAAATCACTGACCTTAAAAGACAATGCCAGCATGCTTGCAACAGCCATCATTATAAATATACCTACCAGGCTTTCTACCCATTTACTATTAGCCATTTTACCAGCCCCCCATCATTAACGCAGTTAACACAAAATCGAGCCCCAAGACAGACAGTGAACTATAGACCACTGTTCGTGTTGTTGCGCGGGAGATGCCTTCGGCGGTGGGCACGGCGGCATAACCCTGAAAAAGCGCGATCCATGTGATGACAAAGCCAAAGACTACGCCTTTAACCAAACCATTCATAACATCGATGCGCAAATCTACAGAATCCTGCATATTATTCCAAAATGTACCGCTATCAACGCCCAGCCAGCAAACGCCGACGAGATAGCCACCAAATACAGCCACAGCGCAAAAAATCGTGACTAGCAAGGGCAAGCTGAAAAATCCTGCCCAAAATCGAGGGTAAATAATACGCCATAGCGGATCAACCCCCATCATTTCCATGCTCGCTAATTGTTCTGTGGCTTTCATGAGCCCAATTTCTGCAGTTAATGCAGAGCCCGCGCGACCTGCAAACAACAGGCCAGATACGACCGGCCCAAGCTCACGCACCACACTTAAAGCAACCATTTGACCCAATTCTTCGGTCGCACTGAATTTGCTAAGTATATTAAACCCTTGCAAAGCCAAGACCATACCAATAAATAAAGCAGAAACCAAAATAATCGGCAAAGATAAAACACCTGTCGCATACATTTGCCGAATAAATAAGGGAAAGCTTTGTATAAAACGAGGCTTGCGTATTAATGTTCGAAAAAGGAAAATCGCCGATTCGCCCAGTCGGTCACAAATGACTATTCCACCGCGACCTAAATGTTGTAAGTGCTTTATCATGACTGGGCCTCCAACAAATCAAGCGCATAATCCGGTGCTGGATAATGAAAGGGAACCACACCATCGGCCAAACCATGCATAAATTGATCCACATAAGGGCTTGAGCTGCGCTCTAGTTCAAGCGGTGTGCCTTGTCCCACCACTGAGCCGCCAGCTAAAAGATATATATAATCGGCAATACTCGCTGTTTCAGGCACATCATGCGAAACAATAATACTGGTCATGCCAAGGGCATTGTGTAGGCGTTTAATCAATCGAACCAGCACGCCCATCGAGATAGGGTCTTGCCCGGTGAAGGGTTCATCGTACATAATCAATTGGGGATCCAGCGCTAACGACCGTGCCAAGGCAACACGCCTGGCCATTCCCCCTGAAAGTTGCGCGGTTCCCAGGTCTCGAGCACCTCGCAAACCTACTGCATTCAATTTCATTAACACCAACTGGCGTATCATGGACTCATTCAGTTGAGTGTGGGCGCGCAGCGGAAACGCAACATTTTCATAGACATTTAAATCGCTGAGTAACGCGCCACTCTGAAATAGTAAGCTCATATCTCGGCGTACTTTGTAGAGATCGCGTCGGCTTAGTTGGTTGATAATGTGTTCATTCACTTGAATATGCCCACTGGACGGTTTAAGCTGGCCACCAATGAGTTGGAGTAGGGTGGTTTTGCCCGTGCCGCTTGGTCCCATGACGGCGGTAATTTTGCCGCGAGGGATATCCAGCGAAATATTATCAAAAATGAGGCGATCGCCTCTCGAAAAAGATAAATTTCGCACTTTAACAACGATATCATTGCTCATGGTGAGATATTCCCTTAAACTCTTATACCACTCATACTTGAATGGCATGAATATGGCAAGAGTAAATGCTGGCCACGCAGTAAATAAATTTTAAAATTCAGAATGACGAAAAAAATGAATCTATCAGACGACAACATTAACAGATTTTGCCGCTTAGGCAAAGAAGTGATTCGCATTGAGGCTGAAGCTGTTAGCGCTTTGTCCGAACGAATCGACAAAACATTCGCCCATGCTTGTGATTATTTGCTCAAATGTGAAGGGCGCATTGTTGTTTTGGGCATGGGAAAATCCGGCCATATAGGCAGCAAAATTGCTGCAACGCTTGCAAGTACAGGCAGCCCTGCTTTTTTTGTTCATCCAGGCGAAGCTAGCCATGGCGATTTAGGCATGATTACGGCTCATGATGTTGTGTTAGCACTCTCCTATTCGGGCGAAACGAAAGAGGTTTTATTTATTTTACCCTTGATTAAGCGTTTAGGCATTCCATTGGTCACCATCACTGGAAATCCGCAATCAACCATTGCGCTGGCAGCGAATGTCAACTTGAATGCAAGTGTTAAGCAAGAGGCGTGTCCTTTAGGATTGGCGCCTACCAGCAGCACTACTGCAACACTGGCAATGGGTGATGCCCTGGCGATTGCATTACTGCAAGCGCGTGGATTCACTGCCGAAGATTTTGCGTTGGCCCATCCAGGCGGAAGCTTGGGTAAGCGTCTTTTGTTGCATGTTGGGGATGTGATGCATGTTGGGGAGGCGGTCCCCAAGGTTTCTTCAGATGTAACAATTAGCGAGGCGTTGGTTGAGATTACCCGTAAACGTTTTGGGATGACCACCGTCGTGAATGATAAAAATGAATTACTGGGTATTTACACAGATGGCGATTTGCGGCGTACACTTGATAACCAGTTAAATCTTCACAAAACATGCATTGATAAGGTCATGACCAAAATGCCCAAGACGATTACAGCGAATTTATTGGCGGCAGAAGGACTGCGAATGATGCAGATTTTTAAAATTACGTCTCTCGTGGTGGTTGAGGGAGATATGGCTGTCATAGGGATTGTTCATTTACATGATTTATTACACGCGGGAGTTATTTAATGAATATGAATGAGTTGCGCACTAAAGCACGCGCCATTCAATTGCTTATCCTTGATGTTGACGGTGTTATGACAGATGGCGGCATTATTGTCACTGACAAGGCAGAGGAAATTAAGGGTTTTCATGTTCAAGATGGTCTAGGGATACAGTTTTTGCTTGAAAGTGGCTTTCAGGTTGCGGTTATTACCGGGCGAAATTCACCCTTGGTTGCGGCACGCATTGAACAACTGAAAATTCCCCATTTGTATCAAGGTCAAATCAATAAGGTGGCTGCTTATGAAGATCTTTTGAATAAGCTCAATCTTACACCCGCTCAAACGGCGCACGTGGGTGATGATTTGCCCGATATTCCTCTGTTTAGACGTGTAGGTCTTGCCGTTGCAGTAGCAAATGCTGTTCCTTTGGTTAAGGAGTATGCGGATTGGACAACACAAGCAAGCGGGGGGCGTGGCGCTGTTCGTGAAATATGTGATTTTATTCTTGATACCCACAATAAGTTAGCCGCTATTGAAAAAAGGTTTACGGAGGAATGACACGTTATTCGCTAAGTACGGGGCAGATTTTTCTTCTGATAGGGCTCGGCATTCTTGTGGGTTACACGGCGTGGTTATGGAAAGAAACAGAAAAAAGTAACCTTGTGCCTACTGTCGATAATCGGCATCCCGATTTTTATGCGTTAAATGTAACGGCCACTGAAACGAGCACAACAGGGATGTTGAAAGACAAATTTATGTCACCTAAAGTTGTTCATTATGCCCTTAATAATACGGCTTTTTATGACTCGCCACACATTATATCTTATCCTGAAGATGGTAAGTCACCGTGGGACATCACCGCTAATTATGGTCGTTCTATTAATGGTACTGAAAAAATTATTTTATGGGATAATGTGAATATACACGAGCCTACGGGCATCAAAAATAATGATACACTCATTACAACTTCTTGGTTAATAGTGTATCCAAAACAAAGTTATGCAGAGTCAAATAAGCCCGTTACGCTTGTTGAACCTGATCTGACTGCGAACTCTGTTGGCGTGCGTGTTTTTTTCAAGGAAAAACGAATTGAGCTCTTGAATCAGGCGAGTGGGGTTTATACGCAACCACAAACAAATTGATTAAAAATCTTTTGCGGCAAAAAGGTATGAAAATAATGTTAAAAAAATTTAAAAGACCGTTGCTACTTGCTCTTATTTGCTTGCTGCCACTGTTTGCCCTCGCCGAATTACCGAGCGATAAAACCGCCAAATTGTATATTGTGTCAGACAATGCTCAGTTAAATAAAGCAACAGGTATTTCAGTGTTTTCAGGAAATGTTAAAGTCGATCATGGTTCAACTCATGTGACTGCCGATAAATTGACAACCTATAGTGATAAAAATAATCAAGTGATCAAAGCCATCGCTGAAGGTGCCAATGGAAATTTCGCGACTTATCAAACGATGACTGATCCGAAGAAGCCACCGTTAAATGCAAAGGCATTGATTATCCAATATTTTCCGCAACAACATTATGTTATTTTAATCGGCCAAGCAGTTGTTACGCAGGGGCCTGATTCGATTACCGGACCGCAACTAGAGTATGATCTAAAAAATCAAATTTTGATTACAAAAAACAATGGTAGTATGGGATCAGGACGAACAAAAATCGTGATACAGCCCAACGATGTGGAGCAGAGCAGTGGCAACCTTATCAGCAAATAATTTATCAAAATCCTATAAAGGCAGACAAGTTGTCAAGAATGTCTCGGTGACTATTTCCAGCGGCGAAATTGTTGGATTACTCGGCCCTAATGGTGCAGGTAAAACCACAAGTTTCTATATGATAGTAGGGTTGGTCGCCAATGAAGGCGGCAATATTATTTTAGACGATGAAGATATTACGAACCTTCCCATGCACAAACGAGCGCGGCGAGGGATCGGTTATTTGCCACAAGAAGCCTCTGTTTTTCGCAAACTGTCGGTCGCAGATAATATTATGGCCATTTTACAATTGCGTAAAGCCTTAACAAAAGCACAGCGACTTAAAATACTTGATGATTTGCTCGAAGAATTTCATATTAGCCATCTGCGCGATAATTTAGGCATTAGTTTATCCGGCGGTGAGCGACGACGATTAGAGATTGCGCGAGCATTAGCCGCAGAGCCTAAATTTATCTTGCTCGATGAACCCTTTGCCGGTGTGGATCCGATTTCGGTTATCGATATCAAACGCATTATTAGTCATTTACGTGACCGAGGTATAGGCGTACTCATTACCGATCATAATGTGCGTGAAACCTTGGATATTTGTGAACGTGCGTATATCGTGAATGCGGGCAGCCTCATTTGCAATGGTAGCCCCGAGGACATTTTGAAGAATAAACAGGTAAGGGAAGTGTATTTAGGTGAGGATTTTGCTTTATAGGATATACTCTGCGTACTTCAATTTTGACTCGGGCCATCCATGGCCCTCACCCCTTCGGGGCGGCTTGCAGCCGTCAAAATTGGCTTTCCTGCCAATTTTTCGGCGTTGTTGCTTTTGACGACTCACCATCGTCATGTATTTCTATATACACTCCTCGGTTCGCGTCAAAAGCGCCTAGCCGAAAATCGAATTACTTTGAGTATATAT
>JAIELR010000166.1 GCA_019752835.1 Gammaproteobacteria bacterium
CAATACATCAAAGCCCATATCGCCTGGTCTGACGTGGCCTAAGATGGCATTGAGATTGGCACCGTCATAATATAATAAGCCACCTGCTTCATGAACAATGCGGGCTACTTCTTGAATATTACGTTCAAAAACACCGACAGTTGAGGGATTAGTTAACATGATGCCCGCTGTTTGAGGGCCCACTGCGGCTCGCAGTTGATTTAAATCGATATCGCCCTCGGGACCTGTTTTAATTTCTTTTACCGTAAACCCACACATGACTGCGGTGGCTGGATTGGTGCCATGTGCCGCATCAGGCACAATAATTTCGGTTCGTTGGGTATCGCCGCGATCAAGGTGATAGGCACGTATCATGGCAACGCCGGCAAATTCACCTTGTGCACCTGCCATCGGCGTGAGCGAAACGCCTTTCATACCGGTGACAGATTTTAAGATATCTTGTAATTCATAAAGCGCTTGCATATATCCTTGACTATGTACGACGGGTGCGAGAGGGTGCCGGTGGGCAAACTCAGGCAAGACTGCCAAATCTCGAGTGGCCCATGCATTATATTTCATGGTGCAAGAGCCTAAGGGATAAAACTGGGTGTCTATCGAGAAATTTTTCTGTGATAGGCGGGTATAGTGACGCACAGCATCTAGTTCACTGACTTGAGGTAAGTGTGTTTTTGTTTGTCGCAAAAGTGCAGGGGGTAAACCTGTATCTTCAACCAACGGTGCTTTTACTTGCAAGGCATGAGCAGAACGGTTTAATTCACTGAGTTCAAAAATTAACATGATACTTCTCCCACTGCCGCTGATGCCATGAGTTTTGTTAACGCCATCCGTAGTGCTTGATGGTATTCCTGTATATCGTCCAATGTTTTGGTTTCGGTAATGCAAACCAGCAACGCATTGGAAAGCGCAGGAAAAGTTACACCCAGATCATAGCCTGCTTGGATTCCTTGTTTCGCCATCTCATCGATTACTTTGCTTGCTTTAACGGGGAGTTTTAACGCTACTTCATGAAAATGATGGTCCTCATAAAGCGGATGTATGCCTTTAATGTCTGACATAAGTTCAACAAATTTTTGTGTGTTTTGATAAGAAGCCAGTGCCATCCGACGCAAACCTTCTTCGCCCAGCAAACTCATAAAGATGGTTGCAGCGGTAACGGCTAAGCCTTGATTGGTACAAATATTGGAGGTCGCCTTTGCACGACGAATATGCTGCTCACGGGCTTGTAATGTCAATGTGAATCCTTGTTTACCCTCTTTATCGACCGTTCGTCCCACCAAACGCCCAGGCATTTGACGCACTAAAGCCATTCGAGTGCACATAAACCCAAAATAAGGGCCGCCTGATGTAAGAGGAATGCCTAAGGGTTGACCTTCGCCACAAACAATATCAGCCCCTTTTTCGCCCCAGCTTCCCGGTTCTTTAAACAGAGCCATAGCAATAGGATTAACCATTGCAATAACGAAGAGATGGTGTGCATGGGCCCAATTTGTGAGGATATCTACCTCTTCAAGTTGTCCAAAAAAATTGGGTTGCTGAATGACAAGAGCTGCCGCCTCAATAGCCACATTCTCGGGTATTAATTCAAGCGATATTTTGCCAGTTTTTTCATTAAATGGAATCTCAATAAGACGAATGCCTTGAGCTGTTACAAGAGCTTCAGCCACTTGACGATAATGGGGATGCAAATTACCCGCCACTAAAATGGTTTTGCTGGGATGATTTTTAGGTAAGCTGCGTATCGCCATCAAAATCGCTTCAGCTAAGGCTGAGGCACCATCATAAAGTGACGCATTAGAGACCTCCATGCCCATTAAACTGGCCATCATGGTTTGATATTCATAGAGGAGCTGTAACGTTCCTTGACTGGCTTCAGCTTGATAGGGTGTGTAAGCCGTCAAAAATTCTCCGCGAGTAGCGAGTCCCCAAACTGCCGCTGGAATGTGATGTTCATAGGCCCCGGCGCCGATAAAGCAGGTTTTGAATCGATCTTTATTAGCCAGATTTTGCATTAAACGAGTCATTTCCATCTCGTTTAATCCCTCTGGAATGTCTGTTTGCACAGTTGTTTGCAATTTTTGAGGGATTTCGTCAAACAGGTCTTGAATATTTTTTACGCCAATAGCGTCAAGCATGGCGGTGATATCGTTTTGTGTGTGGGGAATAAAGGGCATGGGGCCTCCTTGGTACGGTCATAGTGCGCAGTAATCTTCATTGGTGGGTAGTATACCATTCAGTTATAAAGATGCGAATGGGTATGCAATCAACACGAAAAACCATTAACGCATTGTTTTAAAACGCAATTTATTTTGATAAACGATATTGTAGTCTTATTGTTAATGAAATGTGTAAATTTTTCTTGAAATTATACCCAAATGGAGTATATTTTAAAGCGCTCAAAAAAATGTTAGAGAGATGGCAAGATGAGTAAGTATAAAAAACGCAATTTGTTTGAAGAGTTATCCTTAGGAATTGAAGAAATTTCTGAACATAAAACAGGTAAATTAACGCTTCGAACACAAAAAATTGAAAAAAAACCTGTACTCAAAGCAAATGCAGAACTTATACGTGAAATACGTGAAAAGTTGCATATGTCACGCAATGTTTTTGCATTGAAGCTTCGCGTTTCGCCTCGGACGCTTGAAAAGTGGGAGCAAGGAAGAGCTGAGCCCAATGTACAGGCAGCAGCATTAATACGTATGGTGCATAAATATCCAGATACGTTACAAAGGCTTGATGAACTTTAAAGGAATCCAATTATGAATCGTGTATCAGACAAAATCATTATCGTCACAGGTGGTGCTTCGGGCATCGGAGAGGCAGCCTGTAAATTATTAGCAAAAGAAGGCGCTCGAGTTGCCTTATTGGATATCAATATTGACCGTGGCAATGCAATTGTTGACACGATTTGCTCTGAAGGTGGTCAGGCTCAATGTTGGCAAATGAATGCCAGTAGTGAAAAAGAGGTTGAGTCTGTATTTCACGCTATTGTAGACACATGGGGTCGAATCGACGTTCTGGTGAACAATGTCGGTATTATTGGCGACAACAAACCCACGCATGAAATCACTGAGGCGGAGTGGGATAAGGTCATGAATGTGAATGTAAAAAGTGTGCTGTTTTGTACTAAGTACGCTATTCCTGTTTTTAAAAAAATCGGCTCGGGTTGTATCGTCAATATATCGTCTTTACATGGATTATTAGGCACACCGGATTATCCAGCGAATCATGCATCCAAAGCAGCTGTTCGCCTTATGACAAAGACCGATGCCATGCTCTATGCCAAAGATAATATTCGCGTTAACTCTATTCATCCCGGTTATATCTGGTCGCCGTTATTAGAAGAAGTGGCTCGAAAATCGGCAATGGGTTATGACGAGTTTCGTGCACAACATGACAAAATTCAACCTCTAGGGCGCATGGGAAAACCTGATGATGTTGCTTATGCAATACTTTATCTAGCCTCAGATGAGTCCGCTTTTATGACCGCGAGTGAGCTGGTTATTGATGGGGGTGTATTTGGCGGACAACTCATCAACAGTATTTAATTGTTGAAGGTTTGGAAAAAAAATAGGTGTGCACTCAATTCAATATGCGCTCAGCACCCCTAATTTAAATTTACCTTTGAGTAAAGGGGTTTGCGCCCCTTTTGAACTCCTTACGGTAGAAAGCACGTTTTTAATTTTGACTAAAAACTGCTTGATTAGTAGGGTGTCCATTTGTTATAATTAGCATAACAAAACCCGCTAAGGCTATGCTTTATGTATCCTCAAACTGGCGGGTTATTTTTTTAGGGTAGCAATGAAGTTTAATAAACCTGCCAAAACCATTGAGGAGCAACTTGCTCTCCTTATTGAGCGGGGCTTGATTGTTGAAGATCGCATTAGTGCAATGCATTATCTTCGTCACCTCAACTATTACCGTCTTGCTGCCTATTGGCTTCCCTTCGAAAGTACTCACTTCCCCCATCGTTTTATTGAAAACACTCGATTTGAGCAAGTGTTAAACTATTATTTATTTGATCGTGAATTACGCATATTGTTACTGGGCGTGATTGAGTTGATTGAAGTCTCCCTTAGAACACAATGGGCTTACCATCTCTCACATCAATATGGCTCGCATGGCTATCTTATCAATACCAAAGCCATGCAGAAAAATAGTCAACGTTTTGACATGAATTGTCATTCACTCCAAGAGCAAATCAATCGCAGTGACGAGGAGTTTATTAAGCATTATAAAAAAACATATGATGAAGCTTTCCCGCCTGCCTGGGTCAGCTGTGAAATTATGTCACTTGGACTGCTTTCTAAGTTTTATAGCAACTTACGCGCTTATGGTGTTAGACAAAAAATGGCAACTACCTATGGCATGGATGAGGGCTTTTTAGAGGGTGCGATGGAGCATATTTGCTATATACGAAATATTTGTGCTCACCATAGTCGATTATGGAATCGACATCTCACAAAGAAAATGCCTTTACCAAAAGGAAAGCCTACGGGTTTACGCGAAAACATGAATATTGATGCTGAGCACAATCTTTATAACAGCCTCGTCCTTCTTCAACATTTCATTGGTGTTATTTCTCCCGCGCATGGTTGGGCAACAAAATTATTCGATTTGATTCAGCTTTATAAAATTGATCTAAGTAAAATGGGCTTTCCTGAAAATTGGTTACAATTACCTATTTGGCAACCGATTCTCCTGGAGAAAATATGAAGAAAGTTATTGTTATCACAGGCTCAAGCCGTGGAATCGGTGCTGCAACAGCACTTAAAGCGGCAGCGTTAGGATATGCAGTATGTATTAATTACGTACGGGACCATGATGCTGCAAATGCTATTGTAAAGAAAATCCAAGATCAACAGGGTAAAGCGATCGCAATTTGTGCCGATGTAAGTCAAGAAATAGACGTCAAAAAATTATTTAACCTTGTCGATGATAAACTTGGCACGGTGAATGCTCTTGTTAACAATGTCGGTATATTGGAAAACAAAATGCGTCTTGATCAAATGACTATGGCAAGGCTCAATAAAATTTTTACAACGAATATTACAAGTCATTTCCTTTGTGCCAGCCAAGCTGTAAGGCGTATGTCAACAAAAAAAGGAGGGAATGGTGGTGCTATTGTGAACGTGTCTTCAGCAGCTTCACGTTTAGGCTCTGCAGGTGAATATATTGATTATGCCGCTTCAAAAGGAGCAATTGACACCTTAACTATAGGGTTAGCTCGGGAAGTCGCTGACGAAGGAATACGAGTTAATTGTGTCAGACCTGGCTTTATTTATACGGATATTCATGCTGATGGAGGAGAGCCAAATCGTGTTGATCGTATAAAAAACGAATTACCATTAAAACGCGGCGGGACTCCTGAAGAAGTTGCTAATGCTATTTTGTGGTTGCTATCTGAAGAAGCCTCTTATGTAACGGGTGCCTTTATTGACGTTGCTGGCGGGCGTTAATTGTTTTCATTTTTTCATCTTTGTGACTTTTCGAGTGATTTCAAAAAAAGGCAGTTTAATCTTAAAACTAGTTTCATGTTGACTCACTGTTAACTCATTGTCTAATAAATTGGTAATTATCTCAGTACTGTTTTCAAATATTTTTACTCTTTGCACATCCGTTGTGGCTTTGGAAAATTGATATACCGATTGGGTTAATTCTTTTATTTGAGCAAAGGTATCGATAATTGCAATCGTGGTTTTAATAGCTTGTGGGCTTTTAAGAATCGTCGCAAGCATGTATAAACCGCGTTCAGTAAAGGCGATAGGTGCCTTAACTTTGCCGCCCTTTATTGAAGTCGCAATTTGCGACTTCAATAATATCCATTCGTCTGTTGTAAGTTCGATTAAATAGCTAGGTGGAAATTTTTCTGGATTTCGACTAACTGCTTCATTAATTCTCTTTGTTTCAACACCATAAAGTTCTGCTACATCGTTGTCTAATATAACTTTTTGGTCACGAATCTCAATAAGCTTAGCTTTAACTTTATCATATGTGATTAATTGCATAATTATTCCTATGATTAGTTTATTCAGGTTTTTTCTAAAAATAAATTTATGTCATGTTTTTGATTATACAGATCGCGAACATGAAAACAATCATTTTTAATTAATTCTTTAATGTGATATAAATAATTTTTACCCATGGAGATTATTTATGCCCATACACGAATGGCCCGAAGAAGATCGGCCGAGAGAAAAATTATTAAATAACGGTGTTGCGGTATTAAGTGATGCTGAATTATTGGCGGTATTAATCGGTAGTGGCACTAAAGGGAAAAGTGCCGTGGATGTTGGGCGGGCTCTGTTGATACAACGAGGGAGTTTGCGTAATTTATTCAATTGCGGAATCGATGAGCTATCTACCCTCGAGGGGATAGGAAAAGCAACCTTTGCGCGTATGCAAGCTGCATTAGAATTAAGTCGTCGCTGCTTTGGCGAAAAAATGAAGCGAAATACGCCCTTAGATTCTCCGCAAGCCACCCGTGCTTTTTTACATGCAAGTTTGCGCGACAAGGAGCATGAAGTATTCGGTGCCTTGATATTGGACAACCAACATCGTGTTATTACATTTGAGATTTTATTTGAAGGAACGCTTGACCAATCGGTCGTTTATCCGCGTGAGTTTATTAAAAAAGTGTTGAAATACAATGCCGCTGCAGTAATTATTGTCCATAATCATCCGTCGGGATTGGCCACCCCAAGCCAAGCGGATATTGACATCACCAAGCAATTGTATCAAGCTCTCATGCCTATAGGTATTCGACTTTTAGATCATTTTATTGTGGGCGATGACGATGTGTTGTCGTTGCTTGAGCAGGGGCTGTTTCCTTGAGTGATGATTATTAACAGGAAAAAAAATGGACAAAAAAACGATTGAAATTAAAATTTTAGATAAACGCTTAGGTAACGATTTTCCCTTGCCCACTTATGCAACGGAAGGTTCAGCGGGTCTTGATTTGCGCGCCTGTATTGATGAGCCCTTACAGCTTTTGCCAGGACAAACCAACTTGATCCCAACAGGCATGGCTATTCACATAGCCGATCCAGGTTTGGCTGCGATGATTCTTCCTCGCTCGGGCCTTGGGCATAAAAATGGAATAGTTTTGGGTAATTTGGTGGGTTTGATCGACGCCGATTATCAAGGACCTCTCATGGTTTCTTGTTGGAATAGAGGCAATGATGTCTTTACCTTAAATCCAGGTGATCGTTTGGCACAGATGATTATTGTTCCTGTTGTTCACGTTCATTTTAATCAAGTTGATGAGTTTACGCCTACTTCACGTGGTGAGGGTGGTTTTGGTAGCTCAGGAAAGCATTAGTGAATATCGCGATCGTTGCCAATGGTGAATTTATTTTCAACGCCGCGGTTGATTCGGTTCTTCGGCATGCAGAGATGGTCATTGCAGCCGATAATGGAGGGGCTTACTGTTTAAAGCATGGCATTTTGCCTGATGTTTTAATTGGTGATTTCGATTCATTGCCTCCTCATTTGTTACAAGAGCTCAAAATTGCTGAGACGGTTATTATTGAATATCCCAAAGAAAAGAACGCCAGTGATTTGGAGTTAGCCCTTGATTATGCCCTCGAGCATGCGGCAACAGAAATTACCGTTCTTGGTGGATTGGGTAATCGCTGGGATATGAGTTTATCGACGCTTTTTTTGTTAAGCAACCCGCGATACGAGCGCATATTATTGACGATAGTCACGCATGATCAACGGCTCCTCTTCGTGAATCCGCTGATGCCGCTGCTATTGACGGGACAACCTGGCGACATCGTTTCTCTATTACCACTTACGCCTATTGTGAATGGCATTGAGACAGATCATTTGCATTATCCGCTTTCGAATGAGACCTTATACGCAAGCAGCACTCGAGGCGTCAGTAATCGATTAACCGATAATAGCGCAAACGTAAGAGTGAAAGAGGGCGTATTGTTGTGCATTCATACCCCGCAAAGTTAACGGTGACCTATACCCCTGTAATAATCATAGGATTAAAATAATGACCGATTTACCAAAATGTCCGAAATGTAATTCAGAATATACCTATGAGCAAGACATCTTATATGTTTGCCCTGAATGTGCGCATGAGTGGTTGAGGGCCTCGACAGAAGCGATTGGTGATTCTGAAAAAATAATAAAAGATGCAAACGGCAATGTGCTCGCAGATGGCGATACCGTAACCGTCATAAAAGACTTAAAAGTAAAAGGCTCATCGCTTGTTGTGAAGGTTGGCACTAAAGTTAAAAATATTAGGTTAGTTGATGGTGATCATGACATTGATTGCAAAATTGATGGTATCGGCGCGATGAAGCTAAAATCTCAATTTGTAAAGAAAATATAGGTGCGACGTTATATTTTTATCTGAGCCAATGTGCAATGGGATATTGGTTAACGTATTTTTTCTTGTACGTTAACCCTTAGCACGGATATAGGTCTTAATTTTTTTATCTGTTTTATATTGGCTGAGCGCATAGACAGACCATAATGCAGCAGGAATCCAACCAAGAATAGTCATTTGTAAAAGTAAACAACAAACACCTGCAAAAACACGACCAATAGTAAAAAATTGTAACCACGGTAAAAATATTGCCAAAAATAAACGCATAATATTACTCCTTATTCAATAGTGCATAATTATAGGGTATTTTGTTTGTTAGTCAATTAATTTGACCTGTTCTGACAATTTTTTAGTTCCGTTTTTTTCATTGGGTCCCATCAGCTTGTTGCAGATATGACTTCTGGTATCCCCGTTTGTTCCCCGCCTACACGTTTAACCACACTCCACTGAATGGGCGGCTTAGGACTCATGCCAGCGATAGCAAGTTGTATCGCATCGTTCCAATGCCGCGAGTAGCTAAACGCCATATTAGTGCGCTCTTCATGCAGAGGCTGTAAGGCTTTAAAATACAGCTGATTGCCAGACCATCCTGCTGAAAAAGGCTGATCGACAATAGTGACTTGGGTATGATTAGGTACTTGCGGAAATAAATACGAAATATCCTCTGGAAACATATGCATACAGCCAGCACTTGCACGACGGCCTATGGTTGCGGGCACATTCGTTCCGTGGATGAGATAGCTATAATTATTCAAACGTAACGCATAATCGCCAAGCGGATTATCCGGTCCTGCTGGCATAACCTTGGGTAACAACATGCCTTGTTTAATCATTTCAGCCTGCACTTGGGCAGGAACGTGCCAATCAGGATGGGTTATTTTTTCAATAATTGTATATTCCCCTACCGGTGTACCTGAGCCTTCCATACCAATTGCAACGGGGTAAGTTTGAACGAGATTGCTGCCAGGTTCGAAATAATAAAGACGCAATTCGGCAATATTGACCACAATGCCAGCATAATCGGCATTCGGTAGAATAAATTGAGTGGGTATCACTAACTTTTGATAGGGGAGTAAATTCTGCGGATTCACATGTGGATTTGCAGCCAAGATTTCATAATAGCCAATATCATATTGACGCGCGACATCATCAATGGTTTGCCCAGGCTGGGCGTAGGCTATCTGCACGTGGCCAATGACGGTATCCCCTGGCAACGGCATTTTGTAGGTCGCGGCCTCGGCCGTAAGCATGGAGCTTAACCCAACAGCAGCCAGTAGATAAGCAAGCATTTTTTGCATCATGAAACCCTCAAAAACCCTTTTGATAGGGCTGATTGTATGCTGATTTGGGGAGGAATGTAAATATTTTTTGCCATATACCCATCGCACCTGAAGATGCGATGGGTATAGATGGAGCTCCAGTCATTAGTGAGATGGCAATTTTGCAACACTACCCTGAACTTGACGCTTAGATATGAATAACCCTTGCATCGATAGGTTGAGTATAAGTAAACTACCTGTCATATTTTAACAGTTTTCTTTCTAGGCATGATGATGTAGAGTAGTTATGTTCATTTTTTGATTAAATATACTCAAGTCATTGATCTTGAATAGACAAAAATCGATGGTGAATAATAAACCACCTTGAGAGAGTGTAATAAAACGAGAGGGACTCTAACAAAATGATAGCCAACGGAGATAACTAAAAATGTCACTTTTTGCTCTTTGTTTGGGTCTCTTCATGGTGATTGTCGATGTCATGATTGTGACCGTTGCTTTACCGAATATCGCCAGCGGTTTGTCCGGCAGCATCTCTAGTCTCCAGTGGATTGTAGATGGTTATACCCTCATGTTTACCTGTTTATTACTCTCAGCGGGCAATGTTGGCGATAGACTGGGGGCGAGAACGGCCTTTATTGCAGGATTGGTTTTATTTGTCTTGACATCAATTGGTTGTGGACTAGCACCTTCCATTTCCATCTTGACAGTATTTCGTTTTTTGCAAGGAATGGCGGGCGCTTTTATTCTTCCTACCTCAGTTGCGCTGATTAACGCCAGCTATGACGATAAAAAAGCACGCTCGAATGCCATCGGAATATGGGCAATGATCGGTGGTGTTGCCGCTGCATCAGCCCCTCTTCTCGGCGCGGTAATTACCACATTTTTTGGTTGGCGAGGTGTATTTTTTGTCAATATTCCCATTGGTATTATTGCGATTGCACTGACAATGAAATATGTTGTTAGCCCGAGCAGCAAACCATCCAGCGGTTTTGATTTAACCGGACAAATTTCAGCAATTATTGCTCTCGCCTCACTTGCATTTGGATTGATTGAAGCAGGTCGTGTGGGGTGGTTATCTGGTATCGTTTTAAGTGCTTTTTTCATTTTTTTAATCAGTACAATGGCTTTTTTACTGATTGAATATTTTTCAAAGCATCCTATGGTTCCTTTGTCTTTCTTTCGCTCTCATGTTTTTGCATCAACTATGATGGTTGGGATAATTTTGAACATTAGTTTTTTTGGTATATTGTTTACCCTGCCTCTTTATTTTCAAGAAATTCGAGGCTACAGTGTTCTGATGTCGGGTATTGCGCTAACACCTTTAATGTTATTTAGTCCAATTTCTTCTTATTTAAGTGGGAAAATGACGTCTGCAATCGGTTCGCGTCTACCCATGATAATGGGCTTATCACTTGGTGCATTGGGGTTTTTTGGTTTATTAATGGTTGGGGGAAATGCCCCTACCTACGGCTGGCTGGTTCTACCGCTGACAGCGATTGGTCTGGGTGCATCATTTACCATGCCAGCCGCCACCATTGCAATCATCCATTCTTTGCCAAGCGACAGGGCCGGAATTGCTTCAGGCCTATTTAATACGAGCCGGCAACTCGGCAGCCTTATTGGTGTTGCCATATTTGGAACGATCATTAGTACTTCAAGTTCATTTATGTCAGGCATGCACACAAGCTTGGTTATGGCGGGATGCATCTACCTTGTCGGTGCCATATTATGTTTTTTTGCTAAAAAATAACTGACAATTATTGCAGGTCGAAATATCCATAACATTGTTTATAGGGCTTGAATTTTTTGCTGCCCTAGATATAAAGAAATGGTCAATTTTGACAATTGGTTTAGGCTGTGCCGCGTAGCTTAGAAATAAAAATAGTGGGAAAATTGACTTTCCTGAGAAAACTCCATGGAGAAGCAGGGGGGCATGAGCTTTTGCGCTAAAAATATTTATTAATCAATCTGTTGTTTAATGTTTGCGGTGAATTTTCTTGTTATTTTAATCATTATTTTTTTCGCAAATACCAATTATCTACCAATTCATACTAAATTGGTAGATAAAAATTGGACGGGGGTTTATAATACCAATAATCTACCAATTTCTACTGAATTGGTAATACGGTAACAACCCTTTGGTGATGAGAAGAATGAAATTACCTCGTAAACCTCCTAGTATTGAAAAGATTGTCGAATCTTATGATGCAGAAAAATTGTTGGCTCTTATTTCACATAGCCATATATCATTAAAACCAGTTACAGACAGCAAAGAATATATACACTGGGATAAATTAAGGCATTTGAAACCACCAACCACTCTTTCCTCTGAAGAATGGTGGTTTACTATAAAGTGGGCACGAAAATTGTTATATAAGCCGTTGCCATTTAACGATATTCATAATAAGGCCTTTGTTTTTGGCACTCCTGATCCCTTGTTGTATAAATTAAGCATCATTGATAGAGCCATGGGTAATAGCGCGCAGGCTAATAATTCCGTTTTAAATACACAAATTCGCGATACGTATTTAGTCAACTCCTTAATTGAAGAGTCGATTACCTCTAGTCAGCTTGAGGGTGCCGTCACTACTCGCAATGTTGCAAAAGAAATGTTGCGAAGCAAGCGCAAGCCGAAAAATATAAGCGAACAAATGATTTTAAATAATTATCATGCTATGCAATTTATGCGTGAAATAAAAAATGAAGCATTGACTCCTCATATTGTAATGGAGTTACATCGAATTGTATCGTTAGACACGTTAGAGGAAAAAAGGCAGGAAGGTCATTTTCGAACCGCTAAAGATGATATTAGTATCGTTGATGTGCGAGATGATGAGATATTACATATACCACCCAATGCAGATGAATTACCAGAGCGCTTGCAAAAATTATGTGGTTTTGCAAACGCTCGTATGGATGATGAGGAAATGTTTATTCATCCCGTGATTAAAGCAATAGTATTGCATTTTATCTTAGCTTACGATCATCCTTTTGTTGATGGTAATGGCCGAACAGCGCGAGCACTCTTTTATTGGTCTATGTTGCATCAGGGATATTGGCTTACTGAATTTATCTCTATATCTAACATCCTTAAAAAAGCACCTGCAAAGTATGGTAAAGCGTATCTTTATACAGAAACAGATGATAATGATGTCACTTATTTTTTATTTCATCAAATTGAAGTGATTTTAGATAGCATACAAGCTTTGCACCAATACTTGGATAAAAAAACGAATGAAATCCAAGAGGCAGAAGCGTTATTACACACGCCAAACACACTAAGTCAGCAATTCAATTTCAGGCAATTATCCTTAATCAGGCACGCATTGCGACATCCACAAATGCATTATGAAATTAAAAGTTACCAACAATCACATAACATTACCTACGATACCGCACGAACAGATTTATTAAAGCTGGTCGATTTTGGATTATTGGTAAAACAAAAAATCGGGAAAAAATTTGTTTTTGTAGCATCAATAGAACTAAGAAAACAACTTGAATAATGTTAATCAAGTGAAATAGCCCCATCAGCGCTTCTCGCTAATTTATAGAAAGCTGATGGAGTAAGGGGTTGCGAAGAGTCCTGTTGAGTTTAAAGTGATTTAATTTATATAGTGTGTTAATATTGAACTTCAATGAAAAATTACCTACGAGCTAATTAACGACGTTAAGTTCTCATACAAGATAAAACTGCTGGGTGGGGCGATATGTTATATCGAATTAAGCATATACAAACGATGAAATAAAGTATTTTAATTGCATGGATATAAAGGCCTCTGAATGGTCATTGATAGGAGATAGGAAGTGACAGTAACACTCGCCAACAATTTAACCCACAATTTAGATTTAGAGCAGGTTTTTTGGGAGGATGTGCGGGAAGAGGTTTTGCTGCTAAACCCGGAGTTGGCCAAAATCTGTGATGAGATTAATCCGGGGAAAAAATATCCTTTGATCAAGATTCGCTACCCATGGGGTACCAATATCATTGAGCAAGGAAAGCTTTTCCTACCAACGAAGGATAATAGTTTAGTCTCTATTGATTCTCCTGAAGTGCCTGAATTTATAAGAAAACAATTGAATTATTGCCCTATCCCGCTTTCTTTCATACTGGAGCGTGATAATGAAGTCTTTGTTGAAACCAATTCGCGTGTTATTCCTCTAAATCACCTTAAACCAGGCGAATTTTTCGGCATATTTGAGATTATGAATAAACTAAATAATACGGATACAGGCACTGGCATCATCTGGAGCGTCAGTGCAGGTAGTCGTTCAGTGTTTATGTTGCCCAAAATTTCAGAAGCGGGCGGACATAAGCGTATACAAAAAGAATTCAACATAAAAAAAGATGCACCCACTTCCCTAGAGCAACATTATGCCATATTTAAAGATATTACCTCTCGTGTGTGTCCTGCTGATCGTTGGCACAATACTATTTTAATATTTACCGATAGTTGGTTCCAAAGTAACAAAAATGCAGCGTGGGCGGATTTTAATAAATATCTTTTTAAGATATACCGAACACAAATGCAATTACACAAAACTACGGTAGAGTCCAGTTTGTTTAGAGCTTCTTTTGTCGACGCGATCAGTAATAGAAATTTAAAACCACGCCCTTACTTAGTCGATACGATAAAATACTTAGTCTCAGTCGCGAATGGATCAGGTGTTGCATTCAAGCCGCTAGAGGATGAAACTTCTGTGCCCGCACAAGTTATTCAGAACGCTTTTACCGAAATTTACCAATTACCCAATTATATTCCAACGCTTATGCATTCATGCAAATTAAATGAAAATAATAATATGATTTATTATTCTCTTACGTTTCCCACTATCTTGGATAGCACCCCAGATGTAAAACGTTTGGGTAGTATTGTCCGAGATCAACGCGAAATTCAAAAATTATTAGAAACACTGACTAATACGGCTAAAGATCGAAACTCTATTATTAATCCAATTAAACATGTAAAATATGAATTTTATCATAATGATGCAAGCATTACTGACCAAGATGGTATCCAGCATAGCGAGTCTATCATTGAAAGTGATACCCGTTTTCTCGATTTGGGCGCACGATTTAAAGATAAGGTGTTTTGTGCTACATCGTCATTTTTCAGAGGCTGTATACGCATATTCTTGGAGTAATCCCCATGTCTTATCCTGTTAATCGTTCTCAACCCTATCCCGCACTTAATGTGGTGACTACTTGGGATGGGCAGGGGTGTTTATATGAAAAATGTCAGTTGCCTCATAGGTAACATTTGAAGATTGAGAGCGTCTTTTAGCTTCTGTAATCATACGTTGGCTTAAGTCTCTCGCTATAACAGTGCCGTCAGGTTCAATTTTCTTTGCAATGGTTTCTGCGTCTTGCCCTTGTCCACAACCCACTTCCAAGACAGTATCCCCCCTTTTTAAATTCATCATATCGATAGCATGGGTTTTTATGGTCTGGATGGAGGGTAATGAGCTCATCACACTCATGGAGTGAATTAAAAAATCGACATTAGAACTATCATCTAAATGGCAAAAATTTTTTGAAATGAAACGTTATTTTTTCTTGGTTCATCCCTCGCCTCCTAAATTTGCCTTGCAAATTTCTATAGTAATTTTGACTATAAAATCAATGGGCTAATTCTCTAATGTAACCTAATATTAATTTATGATTAAATATTGCCCACATAAGTGGTGATTAGATTATAAACATATTTGGTGTTTTAACAATCCCTCTTCACCGACAGCAGCACGTCAGTTTTGTTTAAATTTTAACATAATTGGCTGTTAAAAGTCATGAATTCCTAGCTCGTTTCATTGTAAAGAGGAAATTGGCAGCAGAAATGTCATGAATAAAATGCAAATTTATTGAAGGGAGTAAATAAAGATGATTAGTGTAGAAAACGAAAAAATGCAATTTGCGGCAAATTTGACGCATGATCTACGTAATCCACTGGCAGGGATTAAAACCACTGCTGAGGTGTTAGAAAAAAACTCTCTCAACGCTGATGACAAGCGATTGTTACAAAACATCGTCAATACAACCACTCATTTAGCCGATATTATTGACCACATCTTACACATGAGTAAAGAAAGCAGTAAGGAAGAAGCCATTTATACCTTTTCGTTACGTCAATTAATCAGTGAAGTGACTGAAGTTGTGGCGCTTTCTGCCGAAGCCAAGGGACTCGCGTTATATGCTGATTTATCCAAAGACTATTTTATTACGGCCGATAGATATCGCTGCTTTCGCATTTTATTAAATTTAGTTGAAAACGCCATCAAATATACGGAAGAAGGTCATATTTTGATTCGCTCTTTGGTTCAAGACAACCAGGTTTTATTAGAGGTTGAAGATACGGGTATAGGTATTTCAGAAGAAAAACAAGCCGATATTTTTGATTGTTATACCCAATTGGAGACGGGTTCCTTGCACTGTAACGGCATCGGGTTGGGTTTGCATTTAGTACTGTGTTTCGCGAAGCAAATAGGCGGAGAAATCAGCGTCAAAAGCCAGAAAAGCAAGGGTTCAACCTTTTCCTTTTCGTTTCCGTCCTTAGAGTCTCAAGAAGAGGGTCTGTAAGATGAATAATATAGTAGAAATTAAATATAAAAAAACACTCGTTGCTCTAATGCATGAGATGAAACAGTTTAATGCTTATCGATCACAGCTTTATCTCAGTTATGAACATCGAGGAAAACATATAGGAAGTTTACTCTATATGGGTGAAATAACTTACCACCGAACTTTGAGACTGACACGCAAAAGTGCAATCAATGAGTCCAAAAAAGATGAGTTAGTTTCTTTAGGAGACCGATTAGAGGCTCATATAGCAGCAGCAACTCAGTTAAGCCAGGCTTCTGAATTTAAGAAAGATGCCTATGACGTTTTTTTTAGACAAGTTAATCAACACATTGGTAGTTGGGGCAATAAAGTTTTGTACAGCGAACATTGCAAAGACTTAAGACAACAGCACCGGCCAATTACACAATTTTTAAAACGCATTGGTAATATTCTTTTGCCATTTACCGTTGTGGGGCCGCTCATCAAAATGGGTCTCCACGGGAAAAACCATGCGTACTCTAATTGCAGAACACGTATAGAAGATTTGGCGGGGGATCTGCTGGTCAATATCGGGTCGAAAACAGCGAAAGTGATGAACACACAGGCGCAGGGTGACGATTTAAATACATTATCGAACAATATTACTGTTTGATAAGCAAGTTTGGACTTAATGCGTGACGGCAACAATTGCGATTTGTTGCCGCCATGAAGCTGTCTCCCCAGCACTACATTAAGTCCCTTTTTATTATATAGCACTAGGGAGCGAGGGTAAAATATAGAGGGATTTCTGCGAACAAGTAAAGTTGACGAGGCTTCATACTAGGTATATACTTAATGTATATCCATGTTGCAGGCAATATTTAATGACTGTTACACGAATTTTCATGAGTGGTCACTCACAAGCAGTGCGGTTACCCAAAAATTTTCAGTTTGATGTGAACGAAGTTGAGATTTTTCGTCGAGGCGACGAAGTTGTTTTGCGTAAACCGCCTAAAAATTTAGCTCGTGCATTTACACTTTTGACTGAACTGCCTGATGATTTTATGATTGACCGTCGGCAAGATACACCCCCACAAGATCGAGACTTTTAATCGTGTCATTTCACTATTTATTAGATACCAATATTTGCATTTATATTGCCAAAGCACGGCCTACGAGTGTGTTGTGTCGTTTTGAATCGTTAGCAACAGGCACTGTGGGTATGTCTGTTATTACATACGGAGAATTATGTGTTGGTGCTCAAAAAAGTCAACATCAAGAAATAGCACTAGCAAAACTAAATGAGCTAGCCGATTATATTCCAGTTCTTATGCCCGATGAAACTGTTGGGGTATCTTACGGTAAAATTCGTTTTTTGCTTGAGCGCGCAGGGACACCCATTGGTAATAATGATCTATGGATAGCTGCACATGCGCTTTCTTTAGGTTTGACGTTAGTCACCAATAATGACCGTGAGTTTAAGCGCATACCGGAGCTTAGAACGGAAAATTGGGTATGAATTAATTATTTTTTTGAGAGAGATACAGTGAGAATTATTACTATCAACGTCAATGGAATACGTGCCGCGATTAAAAAGGGCCTGATTGACTGGTTATTGAGGACGAATGCGGATGTTATTTGTTTGCAAGAAACAAAAATGCATACCGAAGAAGACCCTGCGATGCTGGATATCTTACCGGGTTATCGTGCGTATTATTATGATGCACAAAAAAAAGGCTATAGCGGCGTGGCATTGTTAACCCGCCTTAAACCCGATGCCGTTCATTATGGGCTGGGTCTTGATTACGCGGATCTAGAAGGGCGCTATATTCAGGCCGATTTTGGTCCTTTGAGCGTTGTGTCACTTTATTTACCCTCAGGTTCAAGTGGCCCTGAACGCCAAGAGGTAAAATTTCAATTTCTGGCTGATTATTTACCAATATTAAAAAAACAACTAACCGATGGTCGTTCATACATCATTGGTGGTGATTGGAATATTGCCCATAAAGCCATCGATTTAAAAAATTGGCGCGCTAATCAGAAAAATTCGGGATTTTTACCCGAAGAACGGGCTTGGATGGATGAGTTGCTTGACACTATGGGCTGGGTTGACGCGTTTCGAGTTATTAACCAAGAGCCGGATCAATACACCTGGTGGTCGTATCGAGGACAAGCAAAGGCAAAAAATGTCGGGTGGCGTATTGATTATCAAATAGTTTCACCCAATTTGCGTGAACATATCCAACAGGTTGAGATTTATACGGAACAGTGCTTTTCCGACCATGCGCCGCTCATCATTGACTATCGTCTCCCCTAGGGTATAATTTCCTCCAATATAAGTTAGAGACAGAACAACACATCTATACTCCTCGGAATTGAGTTTGCAGCTAGGCGCTTTTGAGTCGAGCCGCAGGAGTGTACACGCAGTACATGACTGCGGTGAGACGTCAAAAGCAACAACGCTGCAGACTCAATTACGAGGAGTATATCATGACCACAAAACGTCGCGGACTAGGCCGTAACCTAGAATCCCTATTAAGTGCTGCGCCTGTAGCGATTGACAATCCTGCTGACATTGCTACGGCAAAAGGTGAACAATTGCATTTATTGCCACTGACAGTTCTACATC
>JAIELR010000076.1 GCA_019752835.1 Gammaproteobacteria bacterium
CGCAATCTCGGGTTTTTCTAATAACTTTTCGCCGTTTTCGCGGGCGATGCGCTCGTGATCTTCAGCTCTGGCTAGTTCCACTTTGGACTGCGTCGCACCGATTTTATATTGGGGTTCTAAATCAATACCCTGTTCTTTAAAGCTTCGATGGTCGATACGAATATCATGGCCATGCATGGCTAAATGTTTGTTAGCGCTTTCTGCCCAGCCTTCACGCCAAACGTAAATATTGTTTTTGTCATTCCATTCGCGTGCTTTCTTACCAAACCCCTCTTGGGTAACCTCTCGCATCGATAGCATGACATGCGCATGAGGTTGCAGCTCACCATCTTTGCTTTTGTCTTCATGTACAGCAAAGTCAGCTACCATGCCATGTGATACAAAGTGCTCGTTGATGTATTCTCTAGCCAATTCAATATTTTGCTCTCGTGTGAGTTCTTTGGGTAGTGAGATATTAAATTCACGCGCCAATTGAGAGTCTTTGCGTCGCTCGGTAGCTTCAACGTTATTCCATAGCTTTTCTCTATCTGCCATCCAAGCGGGGGCATTGTCAGGTAGCAATACTTCTTGATGCACAACGCCTTGTTTTCGGGTGTAGTCAAAGGTTTGGTCTAATCTTTCATCATAGAGCTTGGAGGCTGAGCGGTAAGCGGCGGACGCGACAGAGCTTTGGCCTTTGCCGCGACTAATCGGAGTACCGCTGAAATGATAGATAGCCATGATGACTGCCTTATTGCTTTTGTGGTTGACCGAAGGCGGCTTACGAGACACCCTCGGTCAACTTGATGGTATCAAAGCGCACGTTGCTATGCAATAGCAACGTATAAGCGCGCACTTCTGCCAGTGTGGCCTTGGTCGCTTCGCGATGATTGATTTTTGTATAGTATCGTTGTAGATACTGGAATCTTGGATTACTGATATCATAATTGCGGGGTTGTTTAGCTTTAAGGCTTGGGATAATATACAATGCTAGTGATGCTAATAGATGGACGGATGTATGGCAAATAGTGATGAGGTGATGTTATCTATCGGAGCAATCGATATGTTTACACAAGAGCTAGAAATGACATTGCAAACATCGATAGAGCGAGTCGCTATATTTAGTTCGGTAGCGGAAAAAGTGAAAGCAAGTGATGCAGGATTACAAGAACAAGCAACGATGGTCATTATTCATCACAAGCGGATGATAGAAAGCATTGATAATCAAATTGATTTCTGGTTAAAATTGACATTAACGGATGTAGAGCATGATGCCATTCATTATTGCCAAACGTTAGCGCAAAAGCTTCATAACATACAAGCCATATTTGAGCGTAGCTACCCGCTACCTAGTACACACTTACACTAAACCACTCACACCAAGACAAGGGGTTATCATGTCAAACAACAACGAGACGAAAAAGTCACCCGACACTAAGCCCAAACTGAAAGGGTTAGCGTTGCTTAAATATCGACAAAAACAACTTGAAGCACGGATTGCCGATGCCGAGGCTCGCGAGAAGAACCACGAGCGTAAAAAAGACACGCGGCGTAAAATTTTGATTGGTGCCTATTACCTCGACCAGGCAAGAAAGGTAGGTACTCTGGATGACTTGGCCTATACGCTTGATGATTATCTCAAACGCGATAGTGACCGTGCCTTATTTAGCTTACCATCGCTCGAAGAAAAAGCGGCTGCCGCAAAGGGAAAACCGTTGACGGTTAATCTAACCCAAGACGCTATAGCAAAATTATCTGCGACTGAAGAAGCATAGGGTATAGTCAACATCCTTATGCCCTTTTTTTACACGTACCCTGGCTTGAGAGTCAATCACGTTTAAGCGGAGTCGATATGGAAGAAGCCCTAGGCGCATTACGCACGCTTCGTGCTCATGCAAGTGATTTGAAACGAGGAGAAATTCCTAAGCACAGCGATTTTAGCTCGCAAACACTCTTGTATCTTTTTGGCTCTGTGATCTTTGGGGCAATTCTTGGTGCTATATTCTGGCCGTTGCTCTTTAGGCATAGCGAAGGCGGTGCTTTGCATGATGCCTACCTTGGGGCTATCGTTGGTTTTTGGCTTTGCGGTATGTGGCCGCTCATCAAAGCCGTTAGGTTCTTTTTGACACATTTTCGCTTGCCACCGCCAGGTTTTTTAGCTACGTTTCGTGATGGTCAAAAAGCGTTATGTGTTCTGTTGACCGCATGGGTACTGACATGGGGAATCAATGCGACCTATCCTTGGGTGGTGAATCACTGGCAAAGTAAGGCTTGGCCTTGGGTCACCTCTACCCTACCCCTACACACAACCCCTTTGCAGTCAGATAACAACAAAAACCAAGAAAAATCAGCAAAAACCGCTACATCGGCGTATCATACTCACCCATCGGCAAGGGATATCGGAGCCAGGAAGCCCACCAGCCAAAATCGCCAGGAAGCCACCAAAAATCAAATTTCACCCAAACCCGCCACCCCTACCATACCTTGGTACATAAACGTCGTTTTATGGCTATGCTTAGCCACTGGCGTAACCCATATCGTGACCAAAGTCAGTGCCTATCGCGCGAAACGCTACCATGCGCGTATGGCCAAAACGAGTACATCGCAATTGCCGGCACTCTCAACGCTTCCGTTTCGATTATGGCTAGGGGAATCGACAGGCACGCTTGCAAATAGAAGCCACGGTGCCAGTATCGCGCCACGGCAAGGCGTGACCCTACCCCTTGCCGATGCCTGTCAAAACATCTTGGTTTTAGGCGCAATTGGCTCTGGCAAAACCACAAGAGCAATGCATCCTCTCTTGATGCAATTGCTCGATCAAAATTGTGGCGGGCTTATTTTTGATGTCAAAGCCGATTTTGAGCGTGCCGTACTTGCGATGGCAAAGACCGTTGGCAAAGAGGTTACCGTGATTGGTGTAGGTCATTACGGTATTAATTTACTCGCGGGTCTTAGTCCAGAAGTTGCCGCCTCTTTTCTAAAATCGTTATTCTTACTCAATGGCAAGCATAGTGGCGACAGTTTTTGGACAGAAACCGCAACTGAATTGTGCCGTAACATATTAGGCATTCTTTCATTTTTACCTGATAATTATCACTTACAAGGCTTGTATCGTTATATATTTGATAGAGAATATCAAGTACTGATAGATGATAAACTCATGTCCATTTACCAAGATTTGCCAGAAAGCCAAAGACGTCATTTAGAGGCATATAGTAATTACCAATCACAAATCTTTGATAAGTTTGATGATAAAGTTAAAGCAAGTGTTCATGCTACAGTCGCGCAAGTCTTAAGTCCATTCAATCATCCGTCATTGATTGAAGCCTTTTGCGAAAGCTCCGCTAAACAAATCGATTTACATGGGTTACTCGATGGAAACATATGCTTAGTTAATTTACCTTTATCCATCTGGGGTCTTGGTGGAAAAATTGTTTATACGTTGATTAAGCTTAGATTTTATAATCTTATGCAACGTCGTCTGAGTGAACCTACGTGGAATCAAGACAGACCCGTCTTTTTTATGTGTGATGAATTTCAAGAGATTGTGAGCGCCAATCAAGACGGACTATCCGATTTGAATTTTTGGGATAAATCAAGAAGTAGTAAAACTATAGGTATTATATCAGGCCAAGCTATATCTAGCTTTTACGCAGCCATTGGTAGCCACGATTTAACTCATGCATTACTACAAAACTTTAGGCAGAAGCTCTGTTTTAGAACCGAAGACTTAACGACACTAAAATATTTTAACGATTTAACCGACAAGGTCGAAGTTGAAAAAATCACCTACAGTCATACGAGTGGCAAGCAAAAACATCATGAACAAACGTTTGCAAGTAAATCATCGTCTTCGACGGAAAACATCAGCTTTGTGGAAAAAACAATATTAAACCCGCAATTATTTAGACAATTAAATCCTAACCAAGCCGTTGCCATGTTATCTGTGAAGGGTATAAGCATGGATGATGTGCTTTCGGTCATGCCCGTTTTTATTGATTAACTCTACGGATACTAGTTTACAAAAATAGGTGCTATGTATTGATTTATTGAAAAAATATCATATAATCGGAAGGGCATATTGTGACCAATGTGCATGTATTTTACACCGTATACCGAAGTGCTGTCACTGGCCGCTTTGTTACTCCTGACTATGTAAAGAGTCATCCGCGGACAACTGAAACCGAGCATTACAATTCAAGTTCTAAAGGTAGTAAGCCCAAGGAAAAAACTAAGTAACTTAGATTTTGTATGTAATGGATCTTGTCTTTGGATTTGCTTTTAGAGAAAAGGTTAATTATTTGTTGTGGCTGTGGGTATGTGGGCAATACCTTCGCGTAGCGAAGGTTTGTCCATCATATCCACAGTCTTGTTCGAGACTAACTTGTGTGAAACTGCGAATGCAGTTTTACACAGGTTAGGATTGATTAACTACAGGTTTTTAATAAAGGTTAATACAGGTATATAGTATGCGGTACCGTTTATGCGTAACTGCGGTACCGTTTATGCGTAATTTTCCTGTTTTTGCGGTACCGTTTATGCGTGGATAACTTTCTTAATCCACAGGGTTTTCAACAGCTCAATTACTTATATAAGTAATTGAGTATTTTAGTGTTTACTTACAGGCGGTACCGTTTATGCGTAGGTGTTTATTGACTCTATAGGATATTTTGGGCGCATTTACTTACATGAGTAAATAAGTTTTTGCGTTAAGTACTCAAGTGTTTAATAATGGAACATGTGGTTTGCTGGGCTTAATGGTGAGCCCGTGTTCGGCTGATTCTACCTTTAGTTCAGTATATATGCAGGCTACTTTACGTAACTCATCTATAAAGTGTCGCTTGAAGTTTCTTGTGCCTTGAGCATCATCTGCGTAATTCGAGCCGAATTGTACTTGTAGGGCAACCCACGGAATTACCGTAGATTTTTTTAAATAGCTCATACGATAGGTCAGCCAACAATAAATATCTAGGGCCAAAGGAGACCGTTTTAATATCTTTAATGCGCGCATATCTATTGGTACGGGGTGGTTTATAACCTCGTTAAAAAACTCCTCGCCAAGCGTTAATGTTGATTGAAATAATGATGCTTGGTTTGGTGATTTTGGATCCCACCAAAGATCTGCTTTGGTTACAGGCTGGATATTTTTTATTGCCCAATGCTCGCCATCGTCATAGGTACATGAGATTGAAGATGAAAAAAGCTTTTTCATCTGTTCTCTTAATCTTGTTATGGTTCCCCATCTGCCGCCTGTTGGCATAAGGCCAAGGTCAATCATGAACTCGCTTAGCGAGTTGCCTAAAATTAGTTCGCGCTCCTTTTTAATGACTGCCTCAGTTGTTGCCCAGGCGATAAGCAGTCGGGGAATACTACCGTATGGTAGTCCGACCTCAGAGTCGGCTAGTATTGTCAGTCTAAATGCACCGTTTCTCCGCTTGAACTCGCTTCCTTCAATCTTGCTATGGGGCATGGTGGCTTGAACAAGTGCTCTTGCCATATACCCCAATGCGTTTGCTTGCTTTGCTTCTTCAGCTTCGATAGCAAGAACCTCTGTGATGAATTTATCTAGGTTTTGTCTGTTCATTTACTTATATACTCATGTGAAATTATGATTCTTTGTTCACATACTTATGCAAGGCGCTGATAACAATATCTTTAATGGTCTTATCTTCATTAAGGGCGAGTTGTTTTATTTCTTTGTAAAAAGATTTATCTATATTAATGTTCATGCGTATAGTTTCTTCATCAAGTATTTTTACAGACTCAAGGGCTTTTTCTTTTCTACTGACAGGTCTTCCCGTTTTTAATAAACTCATTTTAAAAACTCCTCTAGTTCCGTTGCGATTTTTTTTATTTCAATAGCAGCCTCATTATTTGAGTCAAGATCAAGGACTGTTGTCCCCGTTGCTGCGGTTTTTGCGTATATGATCCTCTGAAAAGTTCCTGATTGAAAAATGGGTAACTCATACCCCAGGAGGGCATCTCTTACTTCTTTGCCTAACGTGGTGTTATTAATTTGGCGACTAATAATAAATGCAGCCTTTGGTTTACCATTAGCGATCTGCTGTCTTGTTTTGATTACATCTACTAAATCTTCAGTTGCCCAGATATCATATGGCGATGGCTGTACGGGCATTAGAATAACGTCAGCACATTTGATAGCAGAAACTGCCATCTCTGCAAGTTGGGGGGCTCCATCAATTAGGATCCAATCATAACCGTTTATTGCTTTGATGTCCTTATCTAAGGTTGGTCTATCCATACCAATAACGGTTAGTAAATTTCCGTCTCCGGCAGCGTGCCAGTCTCTAGCACTTCCTTGGGGGTCAGAGTCAACAAGTAGTACTTTTTTCCCACTGAGCTGTAGTGCTCTAGCAAGATTGGTTGAGATGGTAGTCTTACCGGCTCCGCCTTTTTGATTAAGAATAGCAACAATCATATCTATAGCCTCATTTGTTCATATAAGTGTATGATACTTTACTCATATGAGTAAGTAAAGCTTTACTTGAAAGAGGTGCTTCAATATATGGGGTTGTTATATAGGGTTTTACCGCATATCCAGCCCAAATCGGCAATGAGATGATCACTGTAGGGGTATCGACCCCATTTGTGGCAAAATTTACGGTTTAGAGCCCAAACTTGATCTGAAACCGTAAATTCTCACACGTCCCCTGTTTCAGCTGGATCAATAGCAGCATGGCTCTCCTGACATATATGAGCATCGGTAGAATAGGTTCCCATGGTGATCAAATGTTTATGCCTGGTGTGTACGTTGGAGGTGTTTTATGACAACTTTGCTCCGACTTGCGTTTTGTAGTTGTCACTACAGTGGTTTTCAGGCAAGGGTTCTAAGCTGGAGACCGGGGTTGGTCGAGTAAGCCGACCAACCTCTGTGATCGGCATGGAACTTATCAACCACCAGAAAACAGCCCTCAAATAAGGCACCATTTTTAGGTAGAAGATTAGCTAGGCAAATTTTGCCTAGCTAATCTGTATCCTAAATTGTCAGACCAAACCCTCAGCTTTATTCGGCACCCAAAGTTCGCCTTCCGACTAGGATCACGAATTTACCCGCTCATGACTCGATTCAATCCTTATCTAATGTCGGTATGTGTGTGGCGAATTGCGTTTTTCGCCATATATGCCAGGAGAGCCCAAGCCCGGCTCCCTTTTCAACATGGGGGCCAACTCACCGTCCCACACTGCGTTTAGGGGATCTGGACGTGTTCGCCAGTGTCGTGGTATATCATTGGGATGGTGTCGCTCTCCATGCTCGATAGTGCGGCCCGTGCGCACGCTCATCCCTGCTTTAGCTGCTGATGTCTCTTGTGTGTATCCTTGGATTCGTGATTTCATATATATCTCTACCTGTTGGTTGGTGATCCATTTCCCAGTCATCGATTGCTCCTATTTCAAGCATAATGACTGGAAGACTACCGCCTCTTAGGCAGCAATGCTAATTGTCACCAACCGGCAAAGATAATTGTCGCTCAATACCTTGGCCGCAGTATGCTGGAGTGTATGGAAATCTTGTCGATTGCGAGTCAGAAGGATGATACACTCTACCATTTATATTGAATCAACGATAAGGAGATATTTTATGTCACTGGAAAATGCAATAACTTTTATTAAAGCTGGAAATAGCGAAGCCTTAAATGAATTATTAAATCAAATGCCAGAACTTGCCGCACAAGTTCGAACTCAAGGTCTTGGGCATATCAAGTTTACGCCCATTTCACAGTGGACTCTAACTGGCCAGGCTTATGATAGCTTGTTGTCAATCGCATTCGCTGCTGGACAAGTAGCCAGCGCTATATGTATTTTTAATCACGATTCCATCATAGCTGCTCCATATAAGCGAACGCAAGAGACTTGCATCTCAGAGAGAACCATGGGAGATGATATTTTCGAATATCCAGAGGAGATTGTACATGGTGTGCATCCTTTGCAATCAGTGCGTGATATTGATAATCAAGCTTTAACGCAAAGTGCATTTAATTGTATATGTAGGAAAAATCTCTATCATAATGACGAATGTCGACGCTTTATTTTGGAAATGTTAACGAGAGAATCTATTAACATAGATTTATTTGATGCAAATGCATTCCGTTTTAAATTTGGTGAGCTCCCTACAACCTTTGATGGCAGACCGAACGAGTTTCAAGAATGGCTTATTCAGCATGAAAAGGATATTAGCCATGCCCAAATAACAAAGGCGGATTGCCTTAGGGATTTAATGAATGATGCCTTGTTTGTCACTAGGCCTCGTTTGGAGCAGTTTGCTCTAGAGCCAGCTCAGCTTCTTGCTCTGTATCAGCACCATGAAAATAATTCTCAAGCTAGAAGTACTATCTATAATTTTAGACCAGAAGTGGATCCCGTGAGGCATCAAGCTTTTCTGGAACAAAAATTAAAGGAAGAGCAGGCAATCTTGGCCAAACAAGCAGCTATTCGCCAAGCACAGGAGGATAAAGAACGTAAAGAAGCTGAAAGATATGAAGCCTCTCGACGCTTAGTAGAAAGTCGACTTCCTAAACCAAAGGCAAAAGACACAGACGAGGCAAAAGCACCGAGCATAACAACGGCAGCATCGTCTGACTCAGGCCAGCAAGATACAGCATCCGACAAAAATGGACCGAAAAGATATATAACAGATTTCTTCAAAACAGTGGCTCAACCTTCCGACATAGCAGCTTCTTCTCGCCAGGAAACCAAAAGACAACGTAAGGGTTAAGTATAAAGCTTGGATGTTTCGGAGTTGTAACCGGCAAGCGCAGAAATTTTTGAGTTTGCACTTTTTTACTTGTCTTTAGCTGGCGCATTAATCTTATATTATAAGGTATTACGTCTATTAAGTTATAACTTAGTAGACAGTTTAAAACAGGTGAAATAAGGCGGTTTTGGGTGTACACTAAATCGTTTTTGGCATACTTAGTAGACGATGTGTCTACTAATCAATTTAAGAGACAAAATTACCATGCGACTTTTTGGATATGCGCGCGTTTCGACCAGTCAACAATCACTCGACATTCAGATCAAAGCATTAAATGAAGCGGGGGTTAGAACTGATCGTATTTTCACAGATAAAGCAACGGGTAGCAACGCTGATCGTGATGGTCTTCAACTGCTACGCCTAAAAGTTGAAGCTGGCGATGTCGTATTGGTCAAGAAGCTTGATAGGTTGGGGCGTAACACCGCCGATATGGTTCAATTGATCGATGAGTTTGATAAGGCAGGTATTGCCGTTCGGTTCTTAGATGACGGTATTAGCACTGAAGGTACCATGGGTAAAATGGTTGTAACTATTCTAACGGCTGTAGCACAGGCTGAGCGTTCGCGCATCTTAGAGCGTACCCATGAAGGCAGAGTAGAAGCCAAAGCAAAAGGTGTTAAATTTGGACGTAAGCGAAAGATTGATCGTGCGGAGATAAGTAGGTTGCGTGCATCTGGCATGGGAGCAACGAAGATTGCTAAAGAAACGGGTATAGGTCGATCGACAGTGTATAAATTACTTGATGCAATTAACATAGGATAGATATAATGTGTGATAGTAAAGAAGATATGTCTAATGTCATTTTTACAAATACTAGAGAAAAACACTATTTCTTTTTATACAAGTCGCTTGAAAAGAGAAAAAATAGAAATAAGCATGAAAAAGATCTCGATAAATTAAAAAAATATATTAATCAAGAAGTATATATGCCACGGATTGACTCTTTTAACGATCCATTTGAAGGAATTTTTCATTATTTAACTTTGCCAATTTCAGATATTTTAAATAATATCGAGTATTTTAACATGGCCTATAATAATAGAAAAATAGAATACTATGAACTTACAAAAGAGGAATTTAGAAGTAAATTAGAATCTAGTGATTGCAAAGAATATAGACACAAAATAGTTTCTGACGAATTACGTAAAAAAATGTTTGAGCATTCTGCTTTATGTTTAACATCTAATCCGTCAAATATACCAATGTGGTCTCATTACGCAAATGATCATTGTGGATACTGCCTTGTTTTTGAGCTAAACTTTGATGATATGTATGATAAAATGAGTAAGGAAAATAACTTTGGTTCAAAAGCAAACTTTT
Source organism: Gammaproteobacteria bacterium (assembly GCA_019752835.1). Next base: position 10,073 of record JAIELR010000076.1, read on the forward strand.
ATGATGAATATATAAATAAGATAATAAACCCTAAAGATGGAGAAAATGATGTTTTTTCGGCATATCTTGGTGAAGGTAAAGAAAAGTTAAGACTATACTTAACAAAAATAAAGTATGTTAAAAACATTCAATCTATGGATGTTAAAATTTTAGATAAATTCATTAAAAATAGATCGAGTAAAGATGATTGTTCATATGATGAAATAAAATATACAATCATGAATTCTCTTGGCGTTAAATATAACCAGTGGGATTACGAGGATGAATATAGAATTATATTGAATTTTAATAGTTTAGATATAGGTAAAAAAAATATTGTTCTAAGTTCAGTTATGCCTTTTATGAAAATATCAGGATTAATTATTGGTTATAATGTTGAAGATAAAAGACGAGGTGATATAATAAAAATGTGCAGTAAGAAAAGTATTGTAACGTATAATACAGAGATTTCTCAAAAAAATTATGAAATTATTATAAAAAAGTAAGTATGCGCAATATAAATCATTGCGCATATGATGTCTCATCAAACGACCATTTTACAGAACAGTGGTGCAAAGTCACATGTCATTTCCAGAAGATAACCGACATGCCCGTAGAATCGAGGCATTGAAGTTATCTTCTGAATTCATGACTCGCAATCGACCTCATTAAATGCGTTATAATAACAGAGGTTTTCTTATAGCGGTTTATAGATGGAGGCTTGAATATGAAAAAACTAACGGGACAATGTTTATGTGGGGCAGTTGCATATGAGGTTGTTGGTGAGCTTGGCACAATAGTTAATTGTCATTGTTCTAAGTGCCGACGTTGGCATGGCGCAGCATTTAGAACTCGGGCAGCGATACTTAGCCAAGATTTTTCTTGGACACGAGGCGAAGAGCATGTATCACGTTATGAATCGAGCGCCCCTACGATAAAAACCTTCTGTGCTATTTGCGGTTCATGTTTAATTAGTATTTTGAAGGATAATCCAGACTATATAGGACTGCCTATCGGCGGGCTTGATCAAGATCCCGGTAAAGGTCCTGAGATGCATATTTTTGTCGACTCAAAAGCACCATGGTATGAAATCACTGACAAATTACCACAATATCAAGAAGCACCGCCTGAGGGGCTTGAGAAAGTGAGAACTGGATGTACTGTATTGCGTCCGGAAGTTTAACATTTCTTAAAGTGTTAACAACTAGATATAGTTTTTTATGTTTAATACAAAATGCCATACTATCCATTGCTAACCTTGTCCTAGATGGTAGAACCTGCGCCATTTATTCGCGCCTTTGAGCCGCTGGCAAGAGGGGTGTTCGCCTTTAGTTAATAAACACGCATTCAGTTCGTGATCCGTGGTTTTTATCATCAGGTTCGATATTATAGCTGAATGCAGGTGGGATATGGTGCCATGGCCGCCGGAGGTCTGGTGGTCAGGGCAGTGGGGGAGGGGTTGAGTTCGCCTTACTAGACGGAAGGCGAACTTTAGCTATTGAATAAGGGTACAGATTTAGCTTAAGAATTCTGGGTGCAGATTAGCTAGGCAAAATATGCATGTCTAATTTTTACCCTTATATAAGGTACCTAAATTTAGTACTCTTTTTGTAACTACATAAGCTGCATGTCCGGGTTGCCGCATTGACAAGGACCTATAGGTGTTTTATACTTTATACGTATATAACACGTGTTAAATGAGAGGTTTGGAGAGATGCACAAAAAATTAACCATTACAGTCGATGAGAAAGTCTATCATGGTCTTTATGCCACCATAGGGGAAGGCAAAATAAGCCATTTCATTGAAGGTTTGGTCAAGCCTCATGTTTTGCAACAAGACCTAGAGCTAGCTTATCGTGATATGGCACAGGATGAGACCAGAGAACTAGAGGCGACAGAGTGGAGCGAGGGGCTTTTAGGGGATCTTGATGCAAAGAGGTGATGTGTGGTGGATAGACTTTAATCCGTCTATTGGAGGAGAGATCCAGAAGACACGACCGGCTATTATTGTAAGTAACAATGCCTTTAATAGAGCAATGAATCGTGTGCAGGTGGTGCCAGTTACTAGTAATGTGTCTAAATGTTTTCCCTGTGAAGCCTATGTCGAAATTGAAGGTAAGGCAAGTAAGGCTATGGCAGATCAGCTTGCGACAGTAAGCAAGCTTCGGTTAAAAAGTAAGATAGGTCAAATATCCACAAAAGATATGCTCGAACTTGAGCGAGCCATCAAAGTGCAACTTGAATTGTAACTGCAACCACTTATTAGGATGGTAAGGGGGATAATCTAATACCTAAATTAGTAACGTTTACAGTGGGGCAATATTTGACCTTAGTTAATGTGCTTTAAGGTGGTATGTGTTTGACATTTGCGCTATTTCGATATAAAGTTGCAAGGTGGTCTGCTGCGTATTACGCAAGGACCTCGGTTAACACACAAGGGTGAAAGCACTGGTGTACAAAACAACAAAAAATAACTACCCATGTTTTTATATTTTACTGGGGCGTAATACTGAAAGTATTTTGATGCTTACTGCTTTAGTAAGAACAATGCGACTCTATGTATCGAGTCTGTTGACGTTATAGTTAAGGGCTTTTTTGTGGTAAACAAAAAATTGATAATAACATAAGGAAGTAAACTTCATATGACGTAGTTATTGATAAACTAGGAAACACGAGATAAAATGCTAAAAGCAAAGAGTCCTGGCTCATCTAGAATCATTAAACTCACTCAAGTAGGTGAGTCTGCAAGCGTTCCTATACCGCAACCCCACGTTACTGAGCCGCTTCTGTTTGAAGCATCGTCTAGTTCCCCTATGTCTTTGTCTCTTTCTTCTAATGGATCTCCAATATTATCATTCTCGCCTCCGTCATCATCATCATCATCATCATCATCATCAAGTAGTCCACGCTCTGCAAGCGAAGCGCTTCCGCATATGGTTATCATTGGTGGAGGTATTGGAGGTGTAAGCGCCGCAATTGAGTCTGCAAAAACAGGGCGCTACCGTGTTACATTGCTTGAGAAGAATGAAAGCGTTTTACGTGGGACAAGTAATGCTACACCAGGGAGAATGGGGCTTGGTTTTCACTATGTTCATAAAGAAACTGCACTTATGTATTTGCGCGAAACCGTAGCGTTTGCAAGACACTATATTGCTGAGGTAAACGCTTTTGGACAGAGCCGAGGGGATGGTGGATTACGTATAGGTGAATTTGAAGAAGAGTCACACTACCTACGTAAAGGGCAATATTTTATTACTCGTGATAGTTTATATAGTAAAGAAAAAATACTTGAAACTTACGATGCAATAAAAGAAGAGTATAGTTTCCTCTGCGAAACAGACCATGAAAATAAATTATTTGGTGAACCAGATAATATTTATCGTATTATGGATCCTTCAGAATATAAAGATTCAGTTAATAATGAGCTTATTATTTGCGGAATTGAGACATCAGAACATTTATTAAATTGGCCTTTATTTAGAGATTATCTTGAACAAGAGCTAATAAAATATAATGTATCTGTAAAATGTAAACATGAGGTTGAGAGTTTTGAATCGTCTATAGAGACTCAAAAAAGAGTTGTTGTAGCTAAAAATACTAGTAAAATCAAGATGGCGTTAGAAAGAATCGAAGCTGATATTATAATAAATGCATCCTGGCAAAATGTTGAAAGCTTAACCGCCAAAGCTGGTTTACAGCTGCCGACTAGCAAGAGATATGAATTACTTTTTGTTTCACCTGAAATGTGGACATTAACGCCCCTTCTTGGTAAGCAGCTTATCATAACCAATATGAGCAATGAAGCCCTTCATTACCGTGTACGACATCCGCGCAACGCTAAAGAAGTAAAAGAAGGGGTGATAAGCGATATAGACTTGAATTTACCGAGCGGAACGATAGCTAGATGCATTCGCAAAGGATCGCTAGAGTCAATTAAAAAGGATATTTTCCGTCTTACCTCTACAAGAGGAGACACGTTGACGGATGAGCCGTACAGAACAAATCGTCTAAAAATTATTGCGAGGGTGAAGTTGCCTAAAGCATTAGAATCTGCCAGTTCAAAGTTTTTTTGTATTGGTCCGCATTGTATGTTTTCAAATTTGGGAAACGGCGAAGGCATGATGACCTATGCTAAAGTTACAAATTTTTTTGATGAAACAGCCACCGAAGTATCTGGAAAAATGAATGATTACTTGACGAGCAGGGTGCGAGGGCACTCCCGTGAATTCAATTCTGATGCTTTAGAAGAACTTATGGCTAAAGGACAAGAGATCGTAGACGGCGTTAGTCTTTATGTCCCAGCCATGGAGGATGCGCTACTTATCAGCACAGATGCTGGAGTAGTTATAACCTGGGGTAGTGTTAATATATTTGCTCATGATAGTACTGTCCATCAACGTAACTATAGTGGTTTAGCGTGGCATGATTTCCCTCTCGATTTTATTAGTAATACGACCATGAAACTACTTTATGGTCTTGATAATGCTATGCAAATTGTCAAAATTGCTGATGAGCATATGGCTTTGCGCGATCAAATCCCGGAGCTTGTTAATAAGCTACTGTCCGTGGTTTTAAACCGTGAACATGAGGATGAAGGATTAAATCAAGACATTCGTAAAGCACTCGCTTTTATATTGAGAAACTTATCAAGTAAAGAGGTGAAGGCTATAAGAGATAGCCTTAGTCATGATATGATAAAAGGCTATACTGACCAGAGTGTGTCACTAGCAACGTCTAGCAGTTCGAGCCAAGCAACCGACCTTCTTTCACCACCTGAGGTTGATTCTACGAAGGCGGATGGTAGTCCAAAAATATTTGCATCTAGCCTTGGTCTTTTTAAGACGGTCAAGCATAAAGCCCTAGTGCGTATGGAGCTATGTAGCATAGAACACCCCGTTAGTGGACTTAAAAAAATCTAGCACTTAGTAAGGTTTGGTCTCTTAAGTGGGGCTCATATTTGCACGTAGTTTGCCCATACTATGCTTGCTTTGTAGGTAGGTTCTTGATAGTAGATAGCGTTTTTATATAAAAAGGGATAAACATTATATGAATAATACTTCATTTGTCGATTTACAACGTAAAGCAAAATATTTTGCTGATATTCTGAATCTGGTTCCCTCTCATCTTTTTTGGAAAGATAAAGAATCCGTATTTCTCGGCTGTAATTTGCTTTTTTCTCAATCTGCTGGCCTTAAATCACCGGAAGATATTATTGGCAGAACAGATTATGATCTACCATGGACAAAAGAAGAAAGCGACAAATATAGGGCAGACGATAAAGCGGTTATGTTAAGCGGCCAAGCCAGAATTAACACGGAAGAAGTTCAAACTCTAGCGGACGGCACAAAAACAGTTCTTTTGACAAGTAAAGTTCCGTTACATGCTGATGATGGAACGATAGTTGGTGTTATCGGGATGTATCAGGATATCACGCATCTTAAAAAAGCTCAGGAACAGGCGGAAACGGCAAATAAATTAAAGACTGAATTTATACAGAATATGCAGCACGATATTAGGACACCCATATCAGGATTATTTTCTTTACTCGATGCGACGAATAGAGATGGAAACCTTGAAGAGTTCAAGGATTATCTACCCTATGCTACTAAAGCAACAAAAGAATTATTAGACATATGTAATGAAGTCATTGACTTTGAAAACGTTGAATACGGAAAAAAACCAATATATTCAAGAAAATTTTCATTGCTTGATACTCTCCATGGCGCAATTAATCTCAATGGAGCTGCTGCATTAGTTCATAAATCAACGTTAGAACTTAATGTTAATGATAAAGTGCCAGATGTTGTTAAAGGTGACGACTATCGCTTAAAGAAAATTCTTATTAATTTAATTGGTAACGCTGTTAAGTTTACAGAAAATGGAAAAATTACCCTTTGTGTAAAGGTTGTCAATCAACAAGAAAAGCAAGCGACTATCCGTTTTAAAGTGAGTGATACCGGCATAGGTATTTCAGAAGATAAAATACATACTATCTTTGAAAAGTTTACTCGACTTAACCCATCCAATGCAGGTAAATTTAAAGGCACAGGTCTTGGCCTGTATATTGTTAAAAAATATACCGAAGAAATAGACGCCGAGTTAGACGTAAAAAGCACCCTTGGTAAAGGTACTGTTTTTACCATCGATGTTCGCTTTGATTTGCCTATGGTGAACCAATTAGCTGACGAAGAAGAGCATGTCGAACTTAGTCGTCACATCCTTGTTGATGTTAACGCATCTGAGAATGACGCGCAAAAAGTAATAACCCCAATACCTAAAGCCACCCCTAAGCCAAAGGCACAACCTTCAAACACCAGCGGACAAGATACAATACACATATGTCTTGTTGAAGATGACATCTTAGCGATGAGGGGTGCTGTAGATATACTGTCGCGGCTAGCAAGGCCGTGTGAGCTTACCAAGAGCGTCAACGTGGCCGAAGCGCTCCATGCACTTAAACAGCAAGCGTTTGACTTGGTTATTTGTGATTTGGGTCTTCCTGATGGTACTGGATTTGATATAGTATCGACAATCAAGCAGAGCGCTAAACACCCCAACCACAAGACGCCCTTTGTTGCATTAACAGCACATTCAGATGATGCTAAACGCAATCGTGCGAAAGAGGCAGGATTTCTTGCTGTTTATAACAAGCCATTACACAAAGAGCATGCAGATAAAATTCTTGCTGATTATGTGCCAGACAAAAATATATCAGAACAAGTTAAAATTGTTGATTTGGCGTTAAGTGCTGAAATTTTTGGTGGTAATGAGTCATCTGTTATAGACATGTTGACTATGCTTATAGAATCTTTTTCTTTAGAAAAACAGCTTTTTGAAGAAGCATTTAACACAAATAACTTTACTAGAGCGCGAGAATTATTTCATAAGTTCCGCGGTGGCCTAAGTTATATAAGAGTACCAGAAGTAGATAAGCTAGCTATGATGTTACACGAAGATGTAAAAGAGTTTGAGAAAAGAAATGAACCGCTGGAAAAGCTTAACGACAAATTGCTTGCTTTATTTAAAGCTGTGGACGAGGTAGAGGCATGGTTAACAGACTATAGAAAGCAACACTCCTAAGGTCGGCGGCGGGCTTGGCAGGAAGCGAGGTGACGATTAAGTGCATCGATATAAAATGTATTTAAGTAACCTGTAAAAGTGTTTGCTACTAACGACATGCTTGACAGCTAAAACCCGACGGGGTATGGTGGCGGTAGTAGCAAATGCTTTGGAGGGGGAAAGGATGCCGACACCAACCATTGAAATTGACCATAGCAATGTTGATGACATTTATAAGTATTTTGATGTATACTTAGCTGAGGAGCGATACCTTAAGTCAAGTGTGGCTGATAGGAATAGCTTTAATGGTAAGCATATACGTTACTCCGATGATTTGAAAGATGATTTTATCGCCATTGGTGAGTGTAGAAAATCAAAGGCTAAGTTCATATTTATGTTGCAAAGGTGGGTATATATTTACGTACCACCAAAATTATGGCAAAATTGTTTGATTGCACTCCGACAACAAAAATTTGTTGAGAGTCAACCAAAAGTCCATATGCTACGAATCTCAAGAGAACTTCGCGTATTAATTGATACATATACTGAAGTTAGCGGACATAACGTTAATGAGCTGTTAACCCAGGCACTCGCTATTTGGCGAGAAGACTACGCGAAAATAAATCCAGAAGCGTTTAAGAAATACACCGAATAGTGAAAATTATTTTTTTATGCATTCCTATAGCGTTAGTTACTAACCGCATGATACGGTTAGTAACTAACGCAGTTAGTGCACCAGCTTAAACACAAGCTGTCTTTTATATTTTAACGGATAATTAATCAGGGCGCATAGAAGCTAATTTTATATAGCTTATCATGGCTTGGCCACACATAATTTTAATATGTGTGTTTATCTATCCACTGAAGCTGCCGCGCTATGTGTTGCCATCATGGCATTTCATAACGCAGCAAGACGTACTTACCATCATAAATGGGCGTTATCTATGTGATGAAAAACGAGAAAAAACTACTTTTCGTTATCATCAACACCGTAACATCATCAAGTGTATAGCAGTTGTTGGCCTTGCACAAGGCTATCACCTTAATAGATTTTTA
>JAIELR010000029.1 GCA_019752835.1 Gammaproteobacteria bacterium
TGCGCTGCATAAAAATCGCGGCAAGGCGCGAACGCCTGCTCAGAAAGCTGATTAAACTGTTGATTTAAAGACTCTTCCAGCGCCATATCCGCCGAGCCTACCGGTTCACCATTCACATACAGCGTGGCTTTGCCGCCACCTACTGTTGCGGCGATGTGCTGCCAGCTTGCTGTCTTGATTTCCCCTCCCGAGACAACGGCCTTGCCGGATGTCAGTGCAAGCTTCTGCCCGTCGATCTTTATGGTCAGCGTCCCTTGCTGATAGAGCGTAGCCTGCTGCGGCAACGCGTCCGGCTTGATCCAGGCGGAATAAGTAAAGCCGCCGCCCTTGGCCAATTCAAGTGCGGATGCAGTAGCGATGCGGATCGGCTGGCCGCTGAACATGGCTGCCTCGCCCAGCAATGCGGCCTTCTGCACCGAGATGTTGCCGGTGGCAGTAAGTTGACTGACGGAAGCATCATGCAACAACGTCGCGCCATCGAAGTGGAAAATCGCCATGGTATTGCTATCCCATGTGCCCTTGCTGCCCTCCGCCGGGCCTGCCTTCTCATTGCCGTAGTACAGCCAGAAATGCGCCGCCTTGTCCGCCGGATCCAGCTTGGGAAGCTGGACCCAGATGATCGCCAGCTCATTGATCGAATCGAATTTCTCTATTTGGAATTTGAGTTCGGTTTTGTCATCCGCTGCGACAACACGCAAATCGCTGCCGTCTGGTTTGGCATCGACAAAACTGAAGTTTCCTGAATGCAGGCGCACCGCTACTGGCGGCTGGTTCACCGCTGCGCCTATCCCCTGCGCATTGATCGTAACTTTCGCACGCGCACTCCACGCCTCATTCCATTTCGCATGAGAAACCGCAGGTAACAGCAACATCAACGCCACCATCAGAAACCTTGTTGTACGCAACATAGAACAGCCTTTCTACAAATACAAAAATGTTATGCCTAAATTATGAAAGTATGATGACAGCACGCTTCACCTAAACTATGAGTCTACGGTGACGGTAGGTTGGGTTAGCGGCAATTCCTCTCCCTAACCCTCCCCTGCACGCGGGAGAGGGAACGCTCGCCCTCTCTCACGCGAGCGGGAGAGAGGGCTGGCGTAACCCACCAAAACCCAGCAACATATCTCGATGTCGTTAAAACTCAGACCAGAACCGCGCATGCCCAGCAACTTGTCCGCTATGCGTACCGCTTGTATCGTTGTAGAGCATGGAAGCGTCGTGCAGCGCACTCGCAACGGATACACTGCCATTCCAGTTCTTCATTACCTTGAAACGCATCCCCAAACCGGTGCCTGCAATCGTGCGCTGCTCGCGCTCATTCGCCGTTGCATCTACGACACGAAGCGTAGCGATGTCGTAAAATCCAATGAACCGCAATTCCTGCAACCACTCACCGCGCTGAATGACAGGACTGCGCAATTCCAGCGAGGCATGCAACGCGCGGTCACCCGCTGCCTCCGCCTCCAGATAGCCACGTACGCTGTTTGCCCCGCCCGCGACATACTGCTCGTTGGAAATCAGCGGGCCGCCTGCAAGCTGACCATCAAGCTTTCCCCACAACTGAAAATCTCGTGGCAAAGTCTGGGTGCGCTGCACCTCAGGCCTGACCACGAAGAAATTGGGCTTGGCGCCAGCCCGCTTACGGTCAAATTCATCATCCTTGCCGACAACGCCGCGCAACCCGAAGTTGATGCCCAGACCAAACTGACTGACGCCCTTTTCACCCCGCGCAGTAGAGCTGTATTGAGCGGCGAACGGCAGATAGCTGATCGGGGTTCTGGTTGTATCGGTGCCAAACAGGATGCCCTGCTCGAATTTTTTGTAATCGGCCCCGACCGAAAGAGAATGGTAATAATCCTTAAGCGCAGGCAGCGGCAAAATCATCCGTGCGCCAAGAATGGTGCCATCACCCAACACACTCATACCACCCACAGATGTTGCAACATCGCTTTTCGATTTAACGCCGTAAAAAGCCAGCATCCTGTCGCTGTCGTCTAAGCGGCCAATATACGAAGCCGACAGCACTTTCACCTGATCGGTATTCTGCGGCGCCGTCTGAAATTGCAGCGTCAGACTATGGTCGCGCTGCCACAGATTGTCGTAGCGCATCATGCCGGCCAGGCGCCAGCGTTCGGTATTCTTGCTGTACTGGTCATTCATTTCCAGGCTGGCATGCAAGGGCAGGTTGTCTTCCACCTTGAGATCCACATCGACTGTACCGAACTTCTTCCCGGCCTTCATCACTGGCGTCACCCGCCTGTCCGAGGTGCGGTTGAGGCTGGCAATATCTTTCTGGACTTCCGGGAAATAAGGAATCTGGCCTTCCGCCAGCGAGGGCGCTTGCGCCTTGATGAAACCCAGTGAGTAATAACGCGAACCCTTGACGCGCAGATGCCCGACCTTGCCTTCCGTCACATTGAGACGCACGATTCCCTGATTGACATCCTGCTCCGGAATATCCACCAGCACGGTGAGGTACCCTGCTTTGTGGTAAGTCTTTTCAAGCGTCTCCCGCGCCTTCTCAACATCCGCGATGACCTTACCCTCGCCCAGCCAGGGATAAACCACTTCCTCTATCGCCCCCACCGACAACACGGTATTGCCGGTGACGCGATATTCGAACACATTGAAATGATTTTCCTCCTGCACAGGCGCGTCTGGAGCAGACACCTTTGCAGCAGTATCCTGCTGTAACTCTTGCGCGTGCGAACATGCGGTCGCACATAACATCAATCCTGCAAATACTGCGGCAATAAATTTTCGGTAATCGTTGTTCATTTAGCGTCAGAAGCTATTCCGGGTGTGCCGCAAGCGAATACGGCACACACCGCAAGTTAAAGACACCACTTTAATGCGCAATTGTTACAGGAATACTAAAGGCGCTTATCTTTCTCATTTTTTTCGGCTTGCGCTTCGTTGCCCAGCCCAGTGACTTCGACTGAAACGAAAGAGGGCAGGAATGAGTCTTTATTTGAATCGGCCTGAGTGGCCGTCTGAGCCTGCGCCATCTGGTCGCCCGACCTGCCGGAGCTGGCCGGATCGGTCGCGCCGCTAATACCCATGCTGAGACCGGAGGTGTCGGCGGCGGCAGGCACACCTGACGACACGCCGGCGACCGAAATGTTATCGGCGTTCGCCACATGTGCTGCCGCAACAACCAGGTTACCCGAAGATCGTATCCCCGCATCGCCCGCATTGACAGTGCCATTAGGCGCGATCAGATAAACCGTTCCCGGGGCCGCCGCTGATACGGTCTGCAAAGTGCCGATACCACTACCCGTTACGACACCTGCCAAATCAACAACAGTATTGCCTGCTGCGTCGGTGCGTACCAGCGGCGGCGGCGCAGAGGTCGCAGTTTTGGAGCCCTTGCCGGCGTCGATGTCGCCGGTATTCGACCACATCAGGATGTCACCACCGGCAACCGTAAATACGCGCGACTGCGCCACCTCTACGGTGCCCTGGCTGAACGTATTAACATTGCCGCCTTTGACCGTGAAGATACCCAGCTTCGAGGGAGAGTCGTCATAAGGAGTAACCGGATCATCCTTGGACTGAATTAAACTCGGAGGAATTTTTGGCAGACCGACCACAATATTGCCACCGGGCGCCATGATGTTGAGATCACCACCACGCTCAGTCTTGATCTGGCTGAACGAAAGATCGACGTTACCGTTATAACCGCCATCGGGATACAAGGTGGCAATTGCATCATAGCCACGCTGGTAGCTGCCATAATTGGCGCTCTTGCTGTCGTTATGCTCGATGCCAGCCGCCTTTAGTTCATTAAAAAAGGTCTGCTGCACGAACTGATGCTTGAGCGAAGCATCCAGAGTCTGGAATGCTGCCCACGCCTGGACATCGGTCGATCCTTCATTCCCGGTCACAGTCTTGATAAATTTGGTTAGATCACTGCTGTACACAGAGTTTTTCTGTGGGTCTAGATACTTGGCGATAAATCCACTGTCATCCGCACCATTTGCTCCAGCCAATACACTGAGGCTGGCCCCCTGCTCGGGCAACGCCGGGTTAAGCAGATTGCCGCGAGTCACAATGCCGTAAGCATTGCTCAGGTTGATATTCCTGCCCGCCGTCAGATTCAGGTACCCGGGCCCGCCCCAGATAATCCCGCTGCCACTATAGGTAAAAGTGCCGTCAGAACCGAGAGCATTGCCATAGATAAAATCATGACCGGCAGTAATGGTGCTTACATCCGAATTATTCAGGTTTTGCCCGGCTATCCACAAATCCTTGATGTCGTGCCCGGCTGTTACATTCGCTTTCTTGGGCAGCACCAGACTGGGCGAACTGCTCGTACCGGCAATATCTGACCCAGCGTAGATAACAACAGGGCTGCTGTCATTCTGATGCACCGGAGTTGCGGCATGATAAGTCGTGCCCTCATAGGTTGACGTCAGTAAATTCTTTATAAGAGCTGTTGTTGAGACAGGCGCGAGCGCCGAAGGAATGATGGCCGGATCCATGTCCGACATGGCCAAATATGCGCTGTTCTTGAAATTCAGGGCAGCGCTTGCAGCCAATTGCAAATCGCCATTGGGCGCAGGCGCCATCGCCATGGCCCCTCCTACCGCTAAGTCACCTCCCAGCGCAATTGCCCTCAAGGTGCCTGGGAATAAATGCAGATAGTCTGTTCCCGTTGAACTCCAACTCAAATCATTTGGCAGATTATCGATATTGCTGGTAATGCCTACACCGCCAGCAAGCGAAGTCAACGTCACGGCACTATCGGAACCATAGGTAGAGAAATAGCTGGAGCCCTGCGTAGTTTTGTTGATGGCTGCCATTCCTGTCAGCATGGGGTTGAATACGGTCATCACGTCGAGTTGACCCAAGGCTGCGACATTAATCTTGCCATCACCCAGCGCGAATGCAGTGTTATTCCCTCCGCTACCAGCTATCAACCCGCCCCCTGCACGGATTGTTGCCACGCCTTTATCCACCATGAACAAACCGCCTGAAATATGTTTGCCTGCCTGCACGGTCAGGTCTCCGCCGCCATTTACGATCAGCGTACCGGTAGCTGGACTGCTGCCAAATACACGACCATTGGTAGCGATGACGGCAGAGAGATCGTTAATGGCGCCACCGGCGGCGATATTCACGTCACCGCCGCCCAGGGCGCCAATGTTTTCTTTAAAGTAAGCAAAGAACGGCCACCAGCTGGTTTTCTTGGTATAAAGACCTGTGCTGTTACTCACGCCTCCCTGGCGAAACAACCAATCGGCGGGAAGCTGGCCGCTGTATGCGCCGTTTATGTCGCCCTTGGTCGCGATCGCAATGGCGCCGCCGTTGACTGGATAAGCTGCGGTATATGTCGTTGTCCCGACTTTATCTGTTGGATTTCTGAAACTTCCATAGCTCCTGTAGTCTTTAGTATCCGGCGTCCCTGCCGAATAAATCGCAGAGTCTGAAGACCCCAGATTAAAGCTTCCTCCGGATGCGATATTGATATCGCCTGTGCCAGTGCGAATCAGCTTGCCGGCTGCTAATGTGAAATCACCTGTACTGTTGTCATTCGTCGCCATGGTATCCGCGCTGCTTAAGTCAGCCCCTGATGTCATGCGATAAGTCCATGCGCCTCCACTACTGGACAAAACACCTGTAGAAGTTGCTGAACTGAATCCGGCACTGATGTTGGCATTGACATTGATGTCGCCCGCAGCACGCAAAGTAAGCGCTCCGGGCCCCCAAGGCTGCAAGTGCATACCGTTGGCAACAGTAATGTTGCCCGCACTGCGAACCTCATCACCGGCGATCACCGAGAAGCGATTGTCAGATGACCAGCCGAGCTTAGTTGAAATCGCGTTGGCATTACTCAAGAAACCAGTGTTGTTGGATTTAATCGTATTGATATAAGTGCTGTTCATCGTGAGATCGGCAGCGCTGCTGTACACCTTCACTCCTTCTGCCACGATTGCAGCGTTATCTCCGATGACGGAAGACTCAAACCGGTTAATCGCAATACCGGTTCCGGCTGCTTTTGCGCTGCTCACACCCAGTCGCGGCGCGCGCAGCACCACCATGCCGTCACTGCCCAAGCCCTTGCCACTCACGTTGATCATACTGCCACTTGCAGCATCGATATAGCTGCCGCTGACTGGTGATGTAACACTATCGGTTGCCGCAGATAAAATTACTTTTCCACCATCACCGCTAGAGCCTGCGCTTTCGGTTGCAGCGGTGGTAGCCGATGCATTGATCACCGCCGTCAAAACCATGGTGAGATTGCCTTTCCCATCACCGGCCACCTGACCTGCATTCAGGTTGACAATGCCGCCTTTATCGCCGGAAGCATCAATTTTTCCAGCTACCGTCATGTCACCATCATCGGTAGTCAGGGTGACGTTATGCGCGGTCACGGTATCCGCTGCCGCAACGTTTATATCGCCCTGCGCAACATGAATATTGCGGCTCTGATTAAAACTGCCGTTTTCCAGCAATGCGTTCAAGGCGGAGAAGTTTGTTAGCATTGCCGCCTTGAGTTGAAAACTGCCCCGCTTGGGTGACGCCACGCCATTGCCCGACGCAGCACCGCCTTTCAGTGTCCCATTCAAGTTTGCAGTTCCGGCACTGGCGATAGATAAAGTCCCGGCGCTCGCTCCGCCGGTTGCAGAAACGTCGATCACCGCGCCGCCATCCATGCGGATGTCACCGCCGGTAGTCTTCAGATTAACCTGGCCGCCGTCGACCAGCGCTACGGCTGCACCCAGAGTTTGCGCCGAACCATTATCATTAATTTGTGAGCCGGATTGCAGTATCAGGCGATCGTTACCTGCGGCACCGCTGGCATTGAGCGTAACGACGCCGGCAGGCATATCGATAATGCCACCGTGAATGATAGTGTCTGCGCTCATGGTAAGCTTGCCGCCCAAGGCTGCATTGCCTATTCCGTTTACATCGTGTTTCGAAGTCTGCAAGCTTCCGGTGGCGCTGATGGTCTGATCAGCCAGGCTGGCCGTGGTGATGCGGCCAGCATCAATGGACAGGTTGCCAGTGACATCCAGCCCCCCCGTACCCTTGCCGGTCACCTGATCCGCAGTCAACGCTACGGAGTCAAACCCAGCCGTGTGAAAGGTATTCACGCCGATGTCAACCTGCTTGGCATTCACTGCCAGTGTCCCTGAACCAGGCGTACCAATAGGCGAGAACGCAGCGCCATCCGGATTGGCGAAGCCCACCGTGCCCGCAGTAAGCGAGACAACGCCATTGCCATAACCCGTCAACCCAGCACTTTCCAGCGTCAGACTCTTGAGTCTGTTATTGCCCAACGCAACATCACCATAAAAATCCAGCGTGCTATAAGACTTGAGGTACAGATTGGCGGGTTTGCCCAAAGCTGTCAGCTTATTGTTGTCAAAGAGCAAACCGCTGACAGATGCACCCGGTGCGCCGAAGCTGATCCTGGGCGCGCCGAGGCGCAAGGCACCGCCATTAGCCAATGCAACCGAGCCGTTCAGGCTATTGGAGTATGTTGCATCCGCGATTATCGATCCTGTTGCCGCTATCGTTGCGCCAGTCCGGACATCAAGCGTCCCGTTAGCCTGGCTGGTTCCGTGCCGCACCAAATCACGCTGCCCGCCCGCGCTCACACGCAGCAGCGCGCCATCTCCGCTACCAGGATTGGAATCACTGCCGATAATCAGCGCGCTGTTATTGACGGGCGCCGTCCCTGCACCTTTAACCGAAGTCCCGCCCGCCATTGAAACCGTGTCCGCCGCAGCAAGAATGATTTCCTGTCCGCTCAGGCTTGCGCCGCCAATCAGTTTCACGTTGCTGGCTGTCACATCGAACTGCGCGCCAGCATTCGTGCCGGTGCGTGTGCCGCCTATCATCAGGCTTTCCGCCCCCATGGCGTTGAGTTTATTGCTGGATAGCGTCAGGTATCCGGTCTCCGTACTGCCGTCGCCGGAAATCGCGATATTGGACGAGCTGATGTCTACCTCCGCCCCGCGGGCCGTGCTCGCATGGTTCATGGCCACGATTCCGTCGAGCGCCAGGTTATTCGCCGCGCTTATGGCCAGACGTCCGGCATCGGCAGGCAGGCGGTAACCGGTCAATTGAGCGTCAGCATATGCGGCTTTAAAGAATTTGCTTGCCAGGGTATCGGTAAATTCGGACTGGGTGCGCGCTACGCTACCCGATGCGACCACGAAACCGGAAGTGCGTGCATCTGCCGCAAGCCCGCCGTATTGCAGGCGATAGCCCGACATCAGCATGGAACCGTCGGCATTAGCCGTGTTTTGCTGAGACAGCATATCCTGCTTGCCTGAAACAGCCCTCACCGAATATGCGCCCGGCATCAGGGCATAATGCGCGGGCAGCAACACATAATTTCCGGCAGCCAATCCATTGCCGCCTGAAAGGTGAATCATGTCGCCTGAATTCAGCCCGCCATTGCCGTACGACTGACTGTTGCCCGGCATATAAGCGCCAGTGAGTCCGGGCAATACCGCAAATACGCCATTGGCAGCGAGCACGTCATTCGTGCCGCCGGTGCCCGTGGTGAATTCCCATGCCTGCAGATCGCCGCCGCCAGAGATATCGACCGTCGAGCCGGATGCAGCATTTATTGAATTACTACTCAGATTGACGGCCTTGTCCGGTAACGTAGAAAGCGTCAAGCTTTGATCGCCGAAATCGTATGTCCAGCTTGTACCATTGATAGTCGTGCCAAAAGGCAATGTCTTGCCCTCGGCGGAAACCGAAGTCAGGCTGCCATCCGAGAGCGTCAACTGATTGCTGGCCCGCAGACTGATGACGCCGAACGGCGCACGCAATATCCCCCCTTGATTGATATTGGCCGCTTCCACGTTCAGCGTTCCCAGCACCGAATAAGGCACGCCGGTATCGCCGCCATTGGGCGCAAACGTGACGGTGGCGTCAGCGCCGTTGCTGCGGATGGTATATGTACTCAAGGTGGACGGATAAATCCGCGCCGCATTGAAGGTCAGATCGCCTGCTGTCTGTAGACTGCCGCTCGGAACCAGCACTGATTTGCCAGAAGGCAGCACGCCTCGAAGCTGGATGTCGCCGCTGCTGGTGAACACCGCATTTTGCGCGCCGCTCAAATTCTGGTTGCCGAACAAATCGATATACCGCGCATTGACCTCCAGGCTGCCGCTTCCGGCAACAGGCACAGCCACATTGCTACTGCCCTGATAATCAGCCTGACTATTGCCGATCCCGGCGTAGGAAGAATTCAGCACCGCATGCACGCCGTTATCGACATACACATTCGGCGCATCCAGTGTAATTGCACCGCGCGTGGTCAATACAACGTTCTCCGCCATCCGGATGTTGTCCCGGCTGGTGAGCGTAACGCTATCAAAACCGGCATTCGCCAGCTTGTCGGCAAACACATAAGCGATACCGTTATTGGCTGCATCCATTGGATCACCCGTGCGCAAACCGGATGGCACGGCGCTACCCGATGCCCTCAACTGGATCTCGCGAAGCCCGGTCGGGTACTTATCTGTTGTTTGAAGCCCATCGTTATATAGCCGTTCTACTATTGGTTTGCTAAGGGACAATGAAAAGCTGCCTGCGGCGACACTGCTGTTTCCGCCATGGGCATCCATGGCGGCATCGAACAATACTCCCTCACGGGCGGAAATCGACAAGCTGCCGCCGCGTGAAGCCACATCTTTAGCGGCTATCATATTGCCTTGCTTCAAATCCAGGGTGGCATCGGCTCCCTTGAGATTCAGCACTGCCCCCTGCTCGGCAACCACTGCTCCCTTCCAGGCATCCAGCACAATGCTGCCCGCATCCATGACCGCACCGGTGCGCTGGCCATAGGCATTGTTGTACACATTCGCCACGCCGCTCACGTCCAGCAAACTCTTCGCTCCCAGCCATAAAGTCTGGTCATTCAGATAAGGGAGGTGTTCGGAAACTGTTGCTCCCTTATCATCACTCAAAGTCATCGTAATTCTTCCGGCAGGGGCGCTGATGCTACCCAAGGCTGTAAATTGACGCATGGCTGTCAAACTCACAGCCGCACCCGGATCGGCGGAAATAGACGATCCCTGATCCAGAGTCAAAACGCCGGTAGTCTCGGTGCTGGCCGTCATGCTCAAATTGGTGGCTTTGCGGGTCGCCCCCATGCCGCCTGTAGGCAACATGGTGAGATGCGAAAAACTCGTGATATCTGTTCCACTGCCCTGCAATATATAACTACGATCCAGTATCCGGGTCTGGGTCGCTGGCGCTATCGCAGTGTTGGCAGATAGCATTAGGCTTTCATAGCCATTGATGCCATACGAAGTGAATCCGCCGTTGCGGAACAATGCGGGGTCGATCAACAGTTCGCCATTCGTTCCGCGCGCAACAGAACCAATTGTCACTGAGCCGGAAGTCAAGCTCAGGCTGCCGCCGGTGGCAAGCGAATCCGCACGCAGCGTACCGTTCAGCACCAGCTTGCCAGAATGAGCCATGCCATCATCGTAACCGCCGCTGGCTTTAAGCGCGATCGCTCCGCCATTGCCACTGCTGAGTGTGCCTGCACTGCCTAACCAGGCGCCGCCCGATGCGTTCAGCGAGCTGCCGCTATCCAGAATCACATCGCCGCTGCCATGAGCCTGCAACCCGGAGGCCGACAGATTGATTTTTCCACCCCCCAGAACAACGGCGTCAGTAGCGCCAGAATTCAACATATCGTTGGTCCAGAGTCCACTCACATCCAGCGCGCTGCTGCTGCAAACCTTGATGTTGGTGGTTCCGTTGCTGCCGTATTTGCCTCCATACTCGGTCAATTGCGATACCAGCGAAATTGTCCCGCCATGCGCAACCAGATTGCCCTGCACATCGATCCCGCCGCCGTTGAGCACGATGCTGCCGCCAGGGTTTGTTTGCAGATTGCTGCCTTTTTCCATCGTGATCTGGCCATCAGCGTAGTACTTGAGATTACTGAAGCCGGAAGGCGCATAAAAATCGCGGCCCAAATGCAAGGTCTGCTGCTGATCGGCGCTCAATGCCTCAGTGTAGCCCGGAGCCGCAGCACTCCCGGATGAGGCATCGAATACAATGTCAGAATGCAGGACATTGGTATACATCATGTCTTTAAGGGCGCCATCTGCGATTACGGAGTTCTGGCCGATTTGCAGCGTCGCGCCCTGAGGGCGGGCCGCTGCGGTGCGCTGATGGATGCCTGCCGTGACATCGCCCTTCACCTTCCCTTGTAGCACCATGGCCGGCGCGCTGAACGTCACGCTGCCCGCATCCTTCCCCTCGGTATAGCCTTGCTCCTGATAACTGACATTTTTTGTCGACACATAGGTCAGGTCTTTGGGCGCATGGGCGATGTCATAAACCTGGCCGTTGGAAGCCATCAGCATGGTCGTCGTCACGCTGCCTCCTGCGTAATCCACCTTGCCGCCGGAGACATTAATGGTGGCGCCCGGGTTGAATACTACATCGCCCTCGGATTGCACCTTGACACTGCCTCCCTTGGCCAGCCGCTCGCTGACGGTATGGCCGATCTGCGAGGTATAGCCGCTGACATCCGCTATCGATGTGCCCACGCTGCCGTCCGGCCCGGTGACGCGCGAGTCAACATAGACTTTCGATTTGTAAAGTATCCCGTTGCGCTGTAGCGGCGCATCCCTCAATTCGCTGCCCAGCAGTTGCGCCGCCACGATATTGCTGGATACTGATCGCTGTGCGGCGGTTTCTCCTGCACGGTCAGCCGCCGTGCTGCCGCTGCCCACTCCGCTCACATCGATTCCACTGCCACCGTCAAAGTAAATGCGGCTGCCGTTGGCAACGGCATAATCGCCGCTGCTAATAGTACGCACTGAAGGATTCAGGCCGGCGTACAGGCTGACATCGCCACCCGGTGCAACCACCCAGGCATCCTTCTGGAAATGAATGTTGCTGCCCGAAATATCCACGAAGGAATTCTGCAGCTGCGTACTGTCCAGCATCGTTGTTTTATCGCTGGTCTCAGGCAATACTTCGGTAGTGCTGCCTTCACCCAGCGTCACGATTCCGCCTGCTGTCGCGTGGCGAGTATAGGGAAGATGCTCGGTTTGCACGACCGTCGTATCACGCGCCTGCAGCTTGATGGAACCATTGGCCGTGACCGAAGTAGTGGCCGTAATGCGCCCACTCTGATTGACCGCGATGCCTGCCAGCGTCACATTCCCACGCTCCGCAACAATCTGTCCCAGATTGGTGGCAGCACCGCCGTTATCCACCTCGACCAGAAGGCCGCGCATATTGGGTTCGCCGCTGGTGGCGAGATAAACCTTTTGTCCCGCAGCCAGCAGCGTTTGCCCATCGGGAGTCTGGATCAAACCGTTGTTGGTGACAGTGGGGGCGAACAACATGATTTTGCCGCCACTGTCAGCGGTCAGCGTCGCCCCGGCATCCACTTGCACAAAACCTGTAGTGCCGGCAAAAGCCGCTGAGCCATCGGTTTGCGACACAATGCCTTTGTTGAATAAATCGTCCGTCACATTCAGTGACGATGCCACCAGGCTATGGACGTTTACCGTAGCACCGTTGCCGAACAAAATGCCGTTTGGGTTAATGAGAAATACCTGCCCATTGGCCGTCAGTCTCCCATAAATCTCGCTCAACCCGCCCGTGCTTGAAACGCGGTTCAATACTGCACTGGTGGAGTTAGGCTGCGCAAAATTCACGCTGGCGCCGGAGCCGATATTAAACGCGCCCCAATTCACAATCATCTTGCCGGTGTTCTGCGTCACCGTCATCGCGCTTCCGGAAGCCGAGATACTGCCGCTGCCGGAGCTGATCACACCCGCCGTCGGCAAGGCATTCGCAAGCGGAGCGGCATAAGCAGCATTGGCCACCGCCAGCGAAAAAGCCGCAGCCAATGCGTTACGGGTGCGTTTACGCTTGTCTGAACTCTTGCGTCCGTGCGCAACCGCCTCCTCCGACACCGGGACAAACATTGCAAGATGCCGACTAAATACCAAGCGAAATAAACCCGAATTCATGCTGCGCTCTCCACAAAAAACATTTTCAGTAATTATTATGGCGATCAATTATTACAATTTGATTTTGCCTACCCCGTTTTCTGCCTGAATCGCTATGCTGCAAACAAGCCAGGCACAAAACAGAAAAAGCCACCTCCCCATATTCCGGGGAGATGGCCGTCTTGCATCGTGCGGACAATACGACTTGCCCGCGATCACAACTGTTACTTAGAAGTACATCAGGTGGTTTTGGCAGACGTTGTTGCCACGCGAGCCCTTGTGGGTCTGACCGGCAACATATGCAGCACCGCTGGCCGGGTCCGCATAGAGGCCTGGGAAGACAGCCAGGTTGGCGCCGTTGCCCATTTCAGTTACCAGGGCGTTGGCAACGTTCTTGGCGGCCACCACTGCATCGTTGCGATACAGCATCTCGGTTTCGTATGCGAAGTCATACAGGCCATCCACGGTAGTGGACTTTTGATTGGTGTTCAGGTTAGGCGAAACACCGTTCAGTTTGACCCACTTCCAGCCGCTGGCAGGTTGCGCATTTTCCAGAGACATCACACCGATGGTATAGCCAGCACCCAATGCAGCTTTGACGTTGCCGGTAGAAGAATTCTCTACCACGACAAATGCCGGGATACCGCTATAAGTAGGATCAGTAGAGATCACGCCAAACGCATCATAAGTGCCTGCGGTCGCTGGAGCCAAAGCGCCGCCCATTGCAGTCAAGGACTTGCAAGGCGCATCCAGGAAGTACACATCGGAAGAAGCCTGCGTACCGGAAGTGCTGGTGCGGCGCTCCAGAGTCACAGGGCCCGTAACCGTTCCAGCGGGCAGATGGGGCAGCAGGGCGTTCCAGTTTTGCTGATAGGGGCTGCCAGGATTGGCGGCTACGATATTGGCGTACTGCGCCTTGCTGATGGAAGGCTGGCAATCACCGGCCGTGGCAACACCGGTACAAGTCGCAGCCAGCAGGCCACCGGCGATCTGGTCATTTTGCAAAGCGGTGTACAGCAGCGGAGATACAGCGACACCAAAGCCCTGACCGGCAAAACCGGCTTTCGTAGTATAAAGGGCGCCGGCGACTGGTGTGAACTGGCAACGAGCCTTCCAAACAGCGGCAGGCACATCGGTCAAGCCAACTTGAGGCACCTTGTTAACACCGGCTACGCTGTATGCGCAAGAACCTGCGACCGTACCAACCGTGTTATTGGCGTTGTAACCGGCAGTAACCGTAGCGCTGCAGTTGTTGATGTCCGGGAACTTGATATTGGTCAGGTTAACTACTGGAGCCACACCGTTGGCCGAACCGCCTGCATCCGACTTGACAACGATGAAGGAAGAACCGGCTGTCAGGCCAGAGGTTGCCTTGGCGCTGGAGCAGGAATAAACAAAGGCTTGCTTGCCGTCCTGATCATCCACATAAGTATCCACTACGGTATTGCAGAAAGCACCCATGGACTTGGCCAGACCCGGGGTCTGGGCAGAAGCGCCGGAGATGTAGATCACGTTGGTTGCGGACAGGACGGCAGCTTGGGCGGACGTGCCAGCGCAGGCCAGTGCGCAGGCGAGTGCGATTTTGGTAAGTTGCATTTTAAAATACTCCTAAATTAAGTTTGGTATCGCCCCGGCGGAAGCCGGGGCGGTGATGCATAACACGTTTGTTTATTAAGCCTGCATACGGCGGCGAGCGATGAAGCCCATCAGGCCGAGGCCAGCCAAGAACATGACAGAAGTGTCAGCTTCCGGCACGGCGGCGACAGCTGCAGCGGTGTAGGCCAACGTACCATTGCGGCCCAAGTTCCATACGCCAGGCGTAACCAGGTCAGATTGCATGTATTGGCTCTTGGTCAGCGGCAGAAGATTGTTGGTGCTGGTCTTGGTCAGCTTGTAGAACTGATCATCAGCACCCAAAGCGGCGGTGGTGGTGAAGCGATTCAAGTAATTGGACCAGTTGTTGCCAATCTGAGCGCCATTACCATTTGCACCGGGAGCAACCAGCACAGAAGCTCCTGCGCCAGCAGGTGCGTTATACCCCAGCCAAGTATAGAAGGAACCGGTAGCAGCAGTGATAAGGTTGTAAGCTGAACCCAAACCAGCCGAGGTACCCATATCGTTAGACGTAGTCCACAGGGACTTGGTGGCCGTGTCTATACCCAGCACTTGGTAAGTCACGTTTGCAGCATTGAACCCGACAGTGCTGGTGAAGGCCGTCCAGTTAGCGTCGGCGGCAAAGCTTTTGCTCAGATTGCTGGCGCCGGTGAAGGAAGCTGCGGTTGGGGTGATGCTGTTCAGGGTAGCAATAAAGGTGTCCTGGGCGACAGAATCATAAGCCACCACAAACAACTCACCACCAGCCGAGGTGCTAATCGCAGCATTTGCCGCACCCGACATCGCCATCGCACCGATGGCAGCAGCCACCAGAGTTTTTTTCATTTTGATTTTCATCGTTTCTCCTTAAAGTTAGGTTGTTAAGACTGCATCAAGTAATCCCCCCGCATGAAGTCAAGACCGCAATCTCGCCTTCATTTGATGGGGCACTCGCATCCTACGAACACTCTGTTACAAACATCATCTCTCCGCATAGTCCGTTAGGGCTAGTTGTTAAGACTGCATCAAGTAATCCCCCCGCATGAAATCAAGACCGCAATCTCGCCTTCATTTGATGGGGCGCTCACATCCTACGAACACTCTGTTACAAGCATCATCTCTCCGCATAGTCCGTTAGGGCTATTAGCACTGTGCTGATCCAGCAAACTTCCGGCGTAAGCCACTGAATAAAACAAACGCGCCGCGCCGTCGCGAAGCCGTGTGCAAGAATAATTGGGAAGTGTTACGCGAATTGCAGGGGTATATAGCCCGAACGGGCTATAGCCCATATGAGCACAGTACGGGTTCGTGCTATTTCAAATAATGCTATTTACCTGAAAGAGGGACTTGCGCCTTGATCTGTACATGTGCAAAGGGCGCGATTTACCGCGCCCTTTGCACTTTACCGATACCATGCATCACGCGGTGTGTTTGCTCCACCGCTACGGCGCATAAAACCGGCTACCGGTTTTGCATGCGCCGGCGGAGAATGATGAAGCAAATGAGGCCAAAACCAGCCAAGAACATTGCAAACGTGTCAGCCTCCGGAACAGCCGCAACTTGTGCTGAAACCTTTATGTCCCAGGCGCCGCTTGCATCCTGAAATACCGTGACGTTGAGCACCCGGCCATCAACAGTCATCGCCCTGGAAAATATACCCAAGTCTGCAAGATTAGCCGCGTCAGTGCTTGTCTGCCCAAACAGGTACAGGTTGGTGCTGAAACCATTGCTCAATAAATTTGCAGAGTCCAGGCCTTTACCCCCCAGAAGCGTTCCCCAGGTTGACGTACCCGGATATGCCGCGCCGTCAGCCGCCACCGTATTTACATAATTATTTCCTGCGGACTTTGCGCCTGCGGCAGCAACGTAGGAGTTGAAAGCGTTGGCGGTGGCAGCAATGTTCCCATTCGTCTGCGCAGCAAAAAAGTTAGCCACAGTCGCTGCTGCGCCTTGGGTCGTCAACACGCGGGCGCGGCCGTTATTTTCGGCAGCAGCCATATTCCACATAATGCTGCTGGGACCGCCTGCTGCAGTCACAAAGCTATTGAAGCTGGATAGCGCACCTTGGTAAGCAAGGCCATTGTTGAGCGCAGCGGCAAGCACAGTTGAATTTGCCGTAGCCAGGTTGCTACCCGTCGTTGCATTGTCTGCGCCAAACAGCGTATTCATCGAGACACCCAGATCAAGTGCATAACCCACGCCCGCCCTATTGTCCCAGGCAGAAAAAATCAGGTCGGAATCGCCGGAAGCACCGCCGGTGAAGTAGGCAGCATTGGCAGCGCCGGATATCGCCATCGCGGAGAGGATAGCTGCAGCCAGAGTTTTTTTCATTGCAAGTTTCATCATAATTTTTCCTTAAGTCAGATTGTTGAGACTGCACCCGGTAAATCCCTCGCAGGAAATCAAGGCTGCAAACCACCTTTCACTTGATGCAACACAAGCCATTCTATGTGTGCTCTGTTACATGCGTTAGAGTCTCGCATAGCCCGTTAGGACTAGATAGTGTCGTCACGAGATAGCCGCCCACAGGGCAATACAGCGAATATGCACGGCGTCGAGGAATGAGGCGGTGCATTTTGCATAACGGGTGGCGATCCCCCTCCATCGCTTGAGATGCAGAAAGGCGTTTTCCACCAAGTGCCGTAATTTGTAGAGTTCTTTATCATAGTGTCTTTGCTCTTTTCGATTTCTCTTTGGCGGAATTTGCACTTTCATGCCTTGTTCGGCGGCTTGCTCAATGATCGCGTCACTGTCATACCCCTTATCAGCCAATAGATTTTCTGCCGTCAGGCCTTCAATGAGTTTGCTAGCTTGTATGCAATCCGCTGTGGTACCTGCCGTGATAAGTACTCGGATCGGCATACCATGCGCATCCACGGCCAGGTGCAGCTTTGTATTGAGCCCCCTTTTGTGAGCCCCATGCCTTGGTTACCTCCCTTTGCCCCCGCCGCATGAGGGTGCACTTTGATGTGGCTCGCATCAATCATCAGCCACTCGTAATCGGCTTCCGTCACCAATTGCTCCAATAACTTCTCCCATATCCGCGCATCACGCCAGCGGATAAATCGCCTGTGAGTGTTCTTCCAATCGCCGTACTCTGGGGGTAGATCGCGCCAC
>JAIELR010000085.1 GCA_019752835.1 Gammaproteobacteria bacterium
AGTAATAAATGATAAATTCCAAGCATTATTCTCGCTTTAATACGGGCTACACATATAATGCGCATTAAGATATACTCTCTATCATTAATAATTCTTGTTGCGCTCAAAAATAATGAAAAATAATCAATCTATTCATTCTTGGCTCCCTCTGGTCGTTCTACTCTTTGGAACCATTGCGCTGGGATTCTCATCGCTTTTTGTTTTGTGGGCGAAAGCACCCGGGATAGTCACGGCCTTTTATCGAGAACTATTAGCCGCTGCATTCACAGCCTTACCAATTTTTATACTCACACGTAGAGAACGCTCATTTTCTCGCAAACATGTTTTTTATGCGGCACTCGCCGGTATTTTCTTTGCTGCTGACATCGCGCTCTGGAATACCTCCGTTTTTATGACATCCGCGGCTAATGCGACCTTGTTTAACAACACCTCCGTTTTATGGGTCGGTCTCGCTGCCCCGTTTATTTTTAAAGAAAAATTAAATTATAAATTTTGGTTAGGTTTAACCACCGCATTTGTCGGCATTACGATTATCGTTGGTAGTGATTTTCTCGAGCATCCCACCCTTGGTTTAGGTGACTTTTTAGCGATGGTTGCAGCGACAGGCTACGCTGCTTTTTTTCTTTTCACCCAGAAAAGCCGCTAACAACTCGGGGTATTAAGCAGTTTTTGGATTTCCGCTTTTGCAGGGGCCTTATTTTTATTACCAATTTGCTTATTAATGGGGGAACCCCTAACCGGTTATCAACCGGTGACCTATTGGAGTTTTATTGGCGTTGCCTTGGTAACGCAGGTTGGCGGCTATGTCGCCATTAACTATGCGCTTGGTCATTTGCCCGCCACGGTAGTTTCTTCTATCGTATTATTACAACCCGTCATCACCGCGATTTTAGCTGCATTCTTCGTGGGACAGGCAATAGTCCCTAACCAAGTTTTCGGCGGCCTGTTTGTCTTGGCCGGTATTTATGTGGTGCATCGAAGCCGTGCCAAAAAACATCCGATTGAGGCTATTGAGGGGGAAACACCTCAAAAACTCGCCGAAAAATGAATAATCGGGTATAATTGTCCAAATTTTGACTTTTTGAGACTTTCCAATGAACTTAACAACGCTATTTGACGTCATTGTCGTCGGTGGTGGGCACGCAGGTACCGAGGCGGCCCTTGCGGCTGCCCGCATGGGTGCCCAAACCCTTTTGCTCACCCATAATATTGAAACTCTCGGACAAATGTCTTGTAATCCTGCCATAGGCGGCATAGGAAAAGGCCATTTAGTCAAAGAGATTGATGCCTTAGGCGGTGCAATGGCGCTGGCTATTGATAAAAGCGGCATTCAATTTCGCATTCTCAATGCGAGTAAAGGTCCTGCTGTACGCGCCACTCGAGCACAAGCGGATCGCGTGCTCTATAAGCAAGCGATACGCTTTATGTTGGAAAACCAGCCTAACTTAGTTATTTTTCAACAAGCGGTGGATGATATCCTGATCGAAAATGATCGAGTAACAGGCGTGCGCACTCAAGCAGGATTAACCTTTAAAGCAAAAACCGTAGTTTTAACCGCAGGCACCTTTCTGGCCGGTAAGATTCATATTGGATTTGCAAATTATCAAGGCGGCCGAGCAGGCGACCCTCCAGCGCAAACGTTGGCAGATCGCTTACGTGAATTGCCGTTGCGTGTCGGCCGCTTAAAAACCGGCACCCCGCCCCGGATTGACGGCCGCACCATCGATTTTAGCCAATTGCAAGAACAACCGGGCGACACTCCTTTACCCGTGTTTTCATATCGCGGCAAAGCCAGTGATCATCCTCAACAAGTTCATTGCCATATTACTCATACCAACGAAAAAACCCATGAAGTCATCCGACAAAATTTAGATAAATCGCCGATGTATGCCGGTGTGATAGAGGGAATAGGCCCGCGCTATTGTCCCTCAATTGAAGATAAAGTCGTGCGGTTTGCCGAGAAAAATTCGCATCAAATTTTCTTGGAGCCCGAAGGTTTAATGACCCATGAATATTACCCTAATGGAATTTCCACCAGCCTGCCCTTTGACGTTCAAATACAAATTGTTCACTCCATGCAAGGACTCGAAAATGCTCATATCATTAGGCCAGGTTATGCGATTGAATACGATTACTTTGATCCACGGGATTTAAAAACAACGTTAGAAACAAAATCCATCGGCGGTTTGTTTTTTGCAGGGCAGATTAATGGTACTACCGGTTATGAAGAAGCCGCTGCGCAAGGATTAATTGCCGGTTTAAATGCGGCGCGTCAAGCAACGGGTCAAACACCTTGGAGTCCGACTCGCGATCAAGCCTATATCGGCGTGTTGATTGATGATTTAACGACAATGGGGACCAGTGAGCCTTATCGCATGTTCACCAGTCGTGCCGAATATCGTCTTTTGTTACGTGAAGATAATGCAGATTTGCGCTTGACTGAACAAGGCCGAGCACTTGGCTTGGTCGATGATAGCCAGTGGGAAGCTTACAGTCAGAAACGAGAAGCGATAGAACGCGAAAGAGCCCATTTGCATAGTTGGGTGATACATCCCAATACGGATATCGCGAACAAATTAATCGAGCAATTATCGATTCCCCTCACGCGCGAATATCGAGCCGTCGATTTATTAAAACGACCCGAAGTGCGATATCAAGATTTATTGAATTTTTCAGGTAATAATACCGTTTGTCCTATCGTTGCCGAGCAAATTGAAATTCAGGTTAAATATGCGGGTTATATTGATCGACAAACCTATGAAATTGAAAAACAACGGCAACAAGATAGCCTGTTTTTACCGGCCGATCTTGATTATCGAACGGTAACCGGTTTGTCGAATGAGGTGCGCGAAAAATTGCAAAACACCAAACCAGAGTCGATCGGTCAAGCTTCCCGCATTCCCGGGATGACACCCGCAGCGATTTCGCTCTTGCTCGTGCATTTGAAAAAATATGGTTATTACCGGAATATAGTTGCGACTGTTGAGGAATGAAAATTGCTACTATACCCATCGCATCTGAAGATGCAAAGTTTAGCGCCCGTCTGAGAGTAAAATAATTTAACCGTTTTCCAAAAGGGTCTTACCGTGTTCCCCATTTATTTTCACCCTTGGCTAATAGGCCTCGCAACTGGTCTTAGCCTCATCATTGCTATTGGTGCGCAAAATGCCTTTGTTTTAAAACAAGGGATTTTAAAAAACCATTCCTTTACCATTGCCCTGACCTGTACACTTGTCGATGCGTTGTTAATTACCGTGGGTGTCAGCAGCTTGGGTCAGCTATTTGCCCTCAATGAAAAGCTATTACTCCTGGCAAGGGTGGGTGGTGCCCTATTTTTAATTGGCTATGGGTTTCGTTCATTCCATGCGGCATTTACGAAAGAAACGCTTGATGTGCACCATGGCACTAAACCACTAAGCCTCAAAGCCGCTATCAGCATTACCTTAGCCTTGAGTTTGCTCAATCCTCATGTTTATTTAGATGCTTGTGTATTACTAGGCAGTATAGGCGGACAATTCTCTGCAGCACAAAGACCCTCTTTTATCATGGGTAGTATTACCGCATCTATTCTTTGGTTTTTTTCCTTAAGTTATGGCGCACGATTTCTTCTACCTTTATTTAAAAAACCTATGGCGTGGAAAATATTGGATAGCCTCATTGGGCTAATCATGTGGGGCATTGCAGGGTTTCTTTTGTATGGGGCTTAGATAATTGCTTGAGATTCACTTCAAAAGAGTGCGCATCCCACTGTTTTGAAAATCCCATCGATAATCGAAGTTGTTCGGGATAACGCGAAAATAACTCCTGTAAGGATTTGCTCCAGTTTTCCTCTGGTGCAATTGCAGATAAAAGACAAGAAATAACATAAGCGCAAGCAATAAATTGTCGATTATTTTCTTGCAACATGAATTGCTGTGGCGCTTTTTTAGGTATAATAGGTGCTTCAACTAGCCAGCGATTCCATAAACGGCCGTGGTGCGCGCAAATATTTCTGACATAAACCAGCATTTTTAACCATGAGTCCATGATGGTAGGAGCAACTAAAAAAAGCTCACAGATTTTCTTTTTACATGAAACGTGCTTCAAATTGGAAAAAATTTTTGAGCATGCTCCAAATGAAAGCGTTTCCATCATCATCCAAATAGGTGGATAGGATGGTAAATTATAGTGAGCATAATAATGCTCAATAAATAATTCATGCTTGTTTTTCACTATATTGTTGACGTCGCGCATCAAGTTCTCAAAAGGCTTAGTCTCTCTATAAAGCATCCGATCAGTATACCAAAAAGGGCCCATTTCAATAGCCGTCGCATTGGCGATAGCGGCCCTGAATGCAATTTCAATTCGCTCAATCGCATCAATAACGAGTCGTTTTAGTTCGCGGTCAAACATATATAAATTTAAAATATGTTCAAATGTGGTATCCGCCTTAAAAGAACGTCGCGCTGCACCTTCACGAGATTCCTTGAAGGGTAATAAATAAGCAGAGAATCGATAGTAACCAATGACAGATAAGGCTTGCTTAGCAAATGAACGATCCTCAATGAGGAGACCTTGGCAAATTAAAAAGTCGATCTGCGCATCGACAGACAACGCGACTTTAGAATAAGTTTTGATTACCATAAAAAATAACCCACCTTGGTGCGCATCGCTGAGTGGCGTGGTGGGTATGGTTAACCTAATTATACCAGATAATTACCACAAAATGCAATGTTTCGCCGCCTTAGAAATAATTAACTGTTAATATTTTAAACGATAACTCACTTACGGCCGGTGATTTAAGACTATCATTTCGATTTTTTAAATAATACTCTCATTATTGAAAAATGCAATATTATTTTTTTATTTAATTCCTAATTGAATTTCAGCTGAAAATATAGCGCGTAATTTAATCTATTTGAATACTATCTTACGTCTATACCCATCGCACCTGAAGATGCGATGGGTATAGCATTTCACATAAAAGTACATATCTTGAGCATTGCTGGGTTTCTTTTGTATGGGGCTTAAAACTATCGTATAATCTGTGATAGCTAAGGAATAGGCATTAATGAATAAGGATATAATCACATGGTACAAGTCGTTACAACAAAATCTTGGGGCAGTCGAATTCTCGGTGCGTTTGCCGGCACATTGGTTGGCTTGGCATTAATTATTGGCGCCTTCATATTAATCGCCTGGAATGAAGGTCATGGTTTGCATGTAGGACAATCCTTAATGCAAGCAAAAAAAGTCTTAATATCGGTACCCAACTCACCGATCAATGCTGCAAATAACTTAAAAGTCGTTTATTTCAGCGGAAAGGCTAAGACCAAAGACCAATTATCCGACCCTATTTTTCACCTCACCGTTAATGCCATTAATTTACAACGAAATATTGAGATGTATCAATGGCAAGAAGATTCAGACACCAATACTCAAAATCAAACTGGCGGTGGACAAACACAAACAACAACCTATACCTATAAACAAGTATGGTCGGATCGTGTGATTGATAGCAGTGATTTTAAAGATCCAAATGGCCATCAAAACCCAGCCTCCATGCCTATATCATCACAAACGCAATATGCACAAAACGTTACTGTAGGTGACTTTTCATTACCCACCGATTTGATAACGCAAATTGATAACTCAGCGAGCATTGACCTGTCTAATACTGATCTTTCGCGATTGAAAAATAAAGTTAATAAACCGGTGCACCATGATAGTGACAATGTATACGTTGGTAATAATCCCGATGCACCTGTTACGGGTGATTTGAAAATTAGTTTGTCCGATGTTTTACCTCAGCCAGTGAGCATTATCGCGCAACAAACAGGCAATACCCTACAGGCTTATGCGGCACCAGCAGGTCATTCGGTAATGCTTTTGGAAATGGGTCAACAATCCGCTCCTACTATGATTCAAGATGCATTGTCAGAAAATCAAATAATCACCTGGATTTTACGCGGTGTTGGATTGCTCATGATGATCATTGGACTCGCCTTATTAATGCAACCCATCGTTATATTAGCTGATTTTCTCCCATTTTTGGGCAGCATAGCGAGTATTGGCACAGGGCTAATAGCTTTTGCTGGGGGCTTAATATTATGGGCACTTGCAACGGCCATTGCTTGGTTTACTGTTCGACCATTATGGGCTATAGGTTTGGTTATTGTTGCGATTATTGTCGGTGGGCTATTGATTCATAGAAAGAAGGTTACAGCTCAGCCCTCTTAGCAGAGGGTAGCCTTTGAGCAGCTGTGGTTCCCTCTCCCCTTGCGAGAGAGGGTTAGTATGATTTATAAAAAATTGGACGGCTGTCGGCAGCTCATTGATTCATTGATTTAGCCCGATTCAACTGCCAAAAAGATATCGCAGCGATCAAGCTGATGCCCATACTGAGTAGCATGATCTCACTAATTCCATTCAAACCACCGATGCGTTGCGCGTGTTGATAAAATAGGGTCGTTAAGGTAATTCCAAATGAGTTACTGATCAACGCCAACACCATGAAAATACTGGTCGCAATACCGACTTGTTCTTGCGTTACAGCTTTCACAATCCCAGTATTTAAACCAATAAAAGCAAGCCCCATACCAATACCCGTAATAAACAACACAGGACAAACCAGCAAGCCCTGTTGTCCCGAGGCAACAACGGCAAAAAGGAGTGCTCCGACAGCCATAATAATCATACCCGTGATGGTTGGCAACGTCAGCCCTTTTTGATCAACCCAACGACCACCTATCATCGCAATAATACCAAAAATAACCGTTAAGAATAGAAAAATAAAACCACTTGCTAAGGGTGAGTAATGTAAGATATTTTGTAAATACAAACTCGTTGCCATGATAGTGATAGAGAAGCCCGCTTGCTCTAAAAATATTCCTAAACAACAAGCAGAAAATGTACGGTTTCGAAAAAGGTCCAAGGGAATCAAAGGATGAAGAATCTTTTTTTGCACATAAATAAAGCCGACAAATGATGCAATGGCAAATACTATCCACACAAGGTAAAGACTGGCGTTTTGTTGCCACACTTGCCACTGGTTTAATAAATAAATCAAACTGAGCGTGGTAAAACCAATTAATAACGCACTGATTTTGCTGAATGGAACAGCAGTGTTTTTTTGTTGCTGAATATCACGCTGTTTATATATAACATAAAAAGCAAGTAATCCAATAGGCAGATTAACTAGAAAAATAGCGCGCCAGCTACCCAAGGCAACCAAAGTGCCTCCCACAAACGGACCAATAGCCAAACCTAGTCCCACCCCTAAACTCAGTAAGCCCATGGCTCGGCCTCGTTTATCTTCAGGCACATAACAATGTATCAGACCATACACTGCCGGTGCATAAATTGCGGCGGACAAACCCTGCAACATGCGTGCAAAAATGAGTAAATGACTCGTAAACGCCATCCCAGCAAGTAGTGACGCCAAGGTAAATAGGGACAATCCACCGAGACATAATTGCCGAGTAGTAAATTTTGCCAAGAGACTACCACAGGGAAAAATTAATAAGGCCCAGGTCAGCACATAAGCAGTCAATACCCATTGAATAGTACCAAGTGATGCCTGTAAATCATTAGCCATTGTGGGCAAGGCCAAATTAACTGCAGTATAATCCACGTTAATTAAAAAAACGATGAGCGATAATGCAATGAGCAATAAGGTGAAAGATGCGGAAGCCGCAGTTGCGGGTGCATCCAGAGTAATTTCCTGTTCAGACATCGTAACCCCCTTGTTGTGATGTACACTTTCAATTTAGATTCCAGCTGAATACTGCCAGAATGCGGGGGTAGAAATCAACTTTTTACAAAGTAAACTCTTTTATGATAGATCAACTTAATTCTAGGTAATTGTTAATGACTTTCCGTTAACTCTATTTCGTTACCTTCGGGATCTGAAACATAAAAAGACCATCCAAGCCCCTGTGCGCCATGACGATGCCCGTAGCGTTGCACCGTTACGCCATGATTCTCAAAATAGGTTTTTAACTCTTCATAATTAAACGGTGAAATTCTTAAGCAAAAATGTTCGAGATTTCTCGACTCTCGGCGTATTGGCTCATCAACCTCTAACAAATCAATTAAGTTATCTCCTGCGCGAATTTGAGTTAATTTAATTTGAGGCTGGATATTTTCAACCGTACCATTTAATAAATCACGGTAAAACCAAAGCATTTTATCAATGTTTTTCGTTCTTAAGACAATATGGTCGATACAAACTATTTTAAATGTCATGTTAATACCTTAAATAAGTTATTCATCATTCATGTTCCCGATAAAAATCTTAAAAAGAAGCTGTAGATCTAAAATGTTTATTCACTTAACGACATATGCAATTTTCTTCCAACAACATCTGCAGCTTTTGTTAAGGTATGAAGTGTTACTGAAGTATTCTCAGGATCGAGTAACCGATTTAATGAGGCACGACTAGTATGCATCTTTTTCGCCATATCCGTTTTTGTCAAAGATAAACATCTCATTAATTCTTCAAGCTGGAAAGCGAGTACTCGTTTAATAGCAACGGCTTCAGCGTCAGACAACAAGCCTTCGTCATTAAGAAAATCGTCAAAATCTTGCCCATAATGGGGATTATCTCTCTTTTTCATGATTTACCTCGCTAAATATACCGTTCATAGAGCTTTCTGCGTTTTTTTGCTAAATTTATCTCCTCAGTAGGGGTTTTTTGTGTTTTTTTAATAAAGTCACTTAAAAGTATCATCGCATCGTTATCCATAAAAAAAATAATCCGTGCGATACGACTACTGGGCAATTTTGAACGAACCTCCCATAAAGTACTACCAAGGCTTCTCACCAACGGCATACCAATTGGCCAACCAAGTTGTACAGTCTTAATGTCTTCACCAATGAGTTTCCTTTCTTCTTTAGAAAGCGATAACAGCCGCGCCTTTACTGGCTCGGCCCCTGTCTCAGACTTGAAGAAAATAGCTCTTAATTTCTTCATAATTTATATTGTATCAAAAAAGATACGATTTGTCAATAAATTCTTGACATGCCAAATAAATAAGCAGTTAAAGCATTTTAGCATAAACCCTTTTATGGTTGCAGTAGTCTTCCTTGTCCACTTCCAGCTTTGCGAAAGTACTTTAGCTGAAGACATATCATTCAAATATTCATTTGTTCCATTAATAGCCACCTCATCTTTACCAGACATAAAATACGCCTTTCGATTAAAAAAAATTGATTTTAATAATTAATGAGTATGAAGTCAACTCGTCAGAGATGATTAGGTAGTTTAATTTTATTTTTTGCTATTTTGCCGATTAATAATGACATAAAATAGAAAAAGATGCTGAAAAAATAGGATTAGAAATTACTGAGGTATTAGGTCGTGGGTTGTTTATTCAACCATGAAAATTGATTATCACTTAAGAGGACATTAAAATGTTACCACGAACAGAGCACCAACACACCCAGGCGAAATGTTACTGAAAGAGTTTTTAGAACCACTGAGCATTACCCAAAAAGCCTTTGCTAATCATTTAGGCTGGACATATGCAAAATTAAACGAGATTGTCCACGGCAAGCAAGGAATTACTGCTGAAACAGCATTATCGCTGGCTGATGCATTTAATATGGAACCTGAATTTTGGTTAAATTTACAAAAAAATTGGGAATTATGGCAAGCACAAAAAAAACATATTCATATTGAGCCCATCCATGACAGAGCAGCTTAACGACAGGGCATTTTCAATGGCTTTCTGTCAGTTCTATTTCGTTACGCTCAGATCTGACACTTAGAAAGACTATCCAATCCTTCTAAATGTCATGTTAATACCTTTAAATTAAAATGACTGAGGTCGCCCATGCGAACTATTCACATCATTATTGTTTGAATTCGTTCGATTATCATTATTTGGTTTGAGACCTAGCAAACGCTGTTTATGCTCAAAAAATGCCACTAGTTCAGTCACTTTGGGGCTTGAATGCTGAGACATTTTAATACCTTTTTGCAAACGTTCTGAATTGATATCTTCTCGCACAGCTCTTCGAGCTTGCTCGAGTAGTGGCAACTCTTGCAATATATTTTTTTTGACCGCCTCTATCTCAAAAGTGGTTTCATCTTGAGTTTTTTGTCTATTATTTGCACTAATTACTATATTTTCAGAAATGAGGGGATACTTGGGAGAATAAGGAGGATTATCAACAGGTGCCTTCATTTCGTACGGTTCAAGCGCATCGAAGATTGCTTTTTCGAGGACAGGATAATGAGGACTATTAAAAAATGCCGTCATTCCGTTAAATTCGATCATATCATCCATTATTTCTTCTTTTGAGGGTAAATCGAACTCTCCCCCCCAATTCCAGCCGTCCACATTCGAAGACATTTCGCTTAAATTCTCATTAATTTCTTTCTTAGCTGTTTCTTCTTTACCAGACATAAAATGATACCTCATTTGTAAAATAAGTAGTATATATTCAAAATAAAACTCTCACACCTGTCAAAATATGACAGGTAATCAACTTGATCGTCTCCTTACTTCCAGACTCGATAAATCTGCCCTGTTTGTGCACCATCAACACTTTTGAGATACGCTAATGCGACTCGACTGGCGAGTACCGGTTCAAAGCCACTGAAATAAGGGCCGAATTTATCCATTGATTCCATTAACACCGTAGGACTTACCGCATTAATACGAATATTTTTAGGCAATTCAATCGCAGCGCTTCTTACAAAGCCCTCTATGCCCCCATTAACCATCGATGCGACTGATCCTTGTCGAATAGGGTCATAATTTAAAATGCCACTCGTCAGGGTAAAAGAACCGGCTTCATTAATATATTTCATTCCCATTAAAACCAGGGAAATTTGCCCCATAAGTTTATCCTGCAGTCCTTTGTTATAATCCGCTAACGTTAATTCAGTCAGCGGTGCAAAAGGAACACTGCCTGTTGCGGAAACAAGCGCATCAAAGGCACCAACTGATTGATACATTTTTTCAATCGATTGTACATCGGTAATATCTGCTTGAATATCACCATGCTGATGACCAACAGTAATAATGTCATGTGAAGATAAGGCTTGGGTAACAGCCTTACCAACGGTTCCTGTACCGCCTACAATAATAATTTTCATGTTATTTTCCTCTATTAGTGAATGATTTAAACCTAACACATACAACGAGCAATGCAGAGACTAAGCCTGATATAAAAACGATCCAAGCGAGAGGTAACGTTGCGCCAGAATAAAAATAGCCTGCTAGTAAGCTACCCACCGTGCCGGAGGCACTCATCATACTTGAAAAAATTGCCATCCGAGCGCCCATAGGTACCGTTGTTGAATCTATTGCCAAACGCTGCAACACAGAAAAAGAGAATGCATTTCCAAAGCTAAACAACATCAAAGCAACAATAAAATAAATCAACTGTGTTGGAAAAATCATAGCAAAAATGAGGGTAAGTAATCCTCCTGATACACTTACCGATAAGGCAATCGAAAGCCATCGTTTAGTATCAAAAACCTCAAGTCCTCTTTTAACAAAACGGGTACCTATGATAAAACTGCCAAAAACAAGTGCTTGAAAAACACCAAAGATCACCGGTGTATCATGAAAAGCATTAATTACTAAAAAAGGGCCCATCGCAATCCAAGCGATCATTGCGGCAAACGTTGCACAAAAGGCCAAAGCATTCAGCATAAATCCTGCATTTGTCAAAATGCTTCCATAATTACGCCCTATTACTCTGATATTGATTGGATGACGCTTTTCTATGGGAAGGCTTTCTGGCATCCACTTATATAACAGTGCTAAGGAAATAACAGCTAAGCCAGCGAGTAACCAAAATGTATTGCGCCAATCTCCAAATTTGAGCATCACGCTCCCTACAAGCGGCCCAAAAGCAGGTGCTAGCACGGTGATGCTTGCCATTACTGCAAATGCTTTCATCGCTGCTTTTTGGTCATATAATTCGTGAATAGCTGCATAGCCAGCGACTGTCACCGAACAAACTGCACAACCTTGAAAAAAACGAGCAATCAATAGCACAAAAATATTGGAGGTGCTTGCGCATATAACGGTGGCAAGAATAAAAATAAGACTCCCTCCAAATAGAATGGGACGGCGTCCATATCTATCAGATAATGGTCCCAGAAACAATTGCATCGATACCGCGCCTAAAAACCAGGTAGTTAAACTCAACTGCGCTAGCATATCTGTGGTTGACAAATCTTTTGCCATTTGAGGCAAGGCGGGTAAATACATATCATTAGATAAATAGGTAACTAATTCATAGAAAGCGATTAGTAACGGGAAAAATTTAACGACTTTCATTATACGACCTTGTTATTATCTTTTGAGTTAAAAAAATCTGCGGTTTCCAAATGGCCGAGTCAGTATGAATCAAATCAATACACGGTTCGCCGCAATTTTAGTCGATAGATGATAGAACTTACTAGAGGTAATTTCAACTTTCCCACTATCAATTCACATTACAGTAAACTGGGTTATAAAAATGAATCTTTCATTAGATAGTTTTCCTCCTGACAATAGAATCAAAAGGCACTATATGCTCATTCTGATGCGTTTCAAAATTTTCCTCTTCTTTTTCCACAATATATTCTGAGTTAGGGCTCCTCGCTGGAAATGATGGCGGTTTAAAAAGCCCGAACAGTTGCGATGACATTTGTTTTATC
This sequence comes from Gammaproteobacteria bacterium, assembly GCA_019752835.1. The sequence continues at coordinate 12,644 of JAIELR010000085.1, forward strand.
GCAGGTTTTTTCGGGTTGATAAGCTCTTCCTCGCTTTTTGCCATTGAGGAGCATGATACGATGTTTTCACTCATACAATTGGATTGCTGCTCTTCTTGCAGGACAGAAAAGGTAATAGCAGGGTAGGTGTGTTTTAGGATATCTAAAACCTGCGGGTTCTTAATATATACATTTTGCAGAATTACATGCTCCAAATGAGGAAATGATAATAAGGTTTTATGCAAATCCTCCCATCTTAATGCATACCCAACGTCCCAAATTGTCAACACCCGAACAAAATGCAACTCATGTTCGATACAGGAGAATAACTCTACTGCTTCTAAGGAATTCATGGAAGTAAAACGCAGAACTTTCAGTAAAGCTTCCCCAGCTTCTTGAATAGTTATTTTTGGCCGCAATATTTTTTCTTTTCTATTCCACTCAGGCGCTTCATTGATATCGTTTTCGTCGATCTCAAAATCCGCCAGATCCAAATCTTTATTCCATATCCTTGCCATTTTATCTAAGATGCTACCCTCACTTTCTCTTAATTTTCTATAGAGCCTACCTAATGCAGGGTAAAATATGCTCAATAATTTATGATGCGTCATATTTTTTCCCCTATGAAAAAGACCTTTCAACGTGATTAAATTTGCATACAATTGCTCAATGAAGCCTGCTGGTAATTGAATGGGTAATTGCAATTTCTTCGCTTCTTCCTTTGTTAAAACCCCTTCTCGTATAAGTGTCTCATACTGCATATTTTGTCCGTATAATTGTCCTAACCATTCTAGACAAATACGCTCTGGTGAAAGTGTTAAAAAAGAAGCAACAAAATGCGCATCGATTGGCTCGTTCATCTGTCGAAGTAAATACAAAATAGTTTGTACTTCCGTTCGGGCGCGATTCCCAATACGCAATAACGGAATCCCAAACATGCAATCATGATCAATACTAAACAATTGAAGAGAAGAGAGCGTCCCTTGCTGACCTATCAAACGAACCATATAATTATCCCCTTTACCATCACGAGGTCGGGTTAACAAACTTAAAATGATCATCGCAGAATAATTAGTTCTATCAAGTTTATCCAAATCTTGTGGATAAAATTGTAATACCGAATCAAGACCTAGGCCTTCTACCGTTTTTGACACTTGGTAGGCATGAGATTGTTCGCCTCGATATACCTTAATGAGTGTCGTCGGAGGCGTACCTTGTTGTGCGATGGCATAATGCAAGGCATCAATCGCATATTCAATGCCTGGAGCAGCAGATGAGCTCATCGTATCAAGTTTTTTATAATGCATACCTTGATAAGCAAGAACGACATGAGCGCCTTTTTCATTTTCTCTGTCAATACGCCCACTTTTTGGAATTAATCGTTTTCCCGCCTCTTTACTTAAATGAACACGACCTGTAAACAGGCTGTATAACATTGCCCCTCTGAAAGGTTGGCTATCTAAATACACCCTTTCGTTAAATGAATACCGCCGCCTCACTTGATCAAGGTAATCTTCATAAATTTGATGGGCGGCCTCAGCACATACCTCCCATTTTTTATTTTTTTGCTTATTAGCTAGAACTTTCCAAATTTCGCGCCATTCATACGCTTTTCTTATCACATAAGGGAAAACAATGCTGTAAAGTACTCTATGTTTAATACTCCCTTGCTCCGAAATGAGAGGTTCATTTTTTATTTTTTGCCCAAGATAATACTGATAAAGTCTTGCTTGGAAAAATGGATCATTTTTATCTGTCCACCTCATTCGTGGTTGAGTATCGAATCTTGCCTGTGTTTTTATCAAAAGCAGTGCAAATTGAGCTCTGATTTTGTTGGAGTCATCTTTCCAATGCGTTTTTCCTTGAAGAGTTTGTGAAAGTTGAATCCAGGCAAGAAAACTTTGAATATTTTTTAAGGTTTGAGGCGATTCCTCAAACCAATTCACTTGAGACAAAGCTAAATAAAGTCGTTGATAAGAAGCATTAACAACATGGGGATGAGTAATATCTCCAATCACTTTTTGCAATATCGGTTGACCGTGGAAATGACGTAAAAAAATCTCTTCTCGATCCTGATTTAAAATGATTTTTTTATTTTTTTCTATTTTTTTCCTCTCTTCTAACTCTAAGCGCTTGGGAACAGCACGCTGCTCTCCTTTGAATACAGCAATATTGCAGCAAATTACAGCACTATTCCATTGCTTAATTCTTTCAAAAATTTCAGCTACATTAAAAAAAACGGTCCCGTTGATATTCGGATCGAGAATATCATTCGTTATTTTGGCTAATTCATCTTGATCTAGTCCTATTTCGTTACGATGAGAAAATAACTCGCGTGCAATATCAACGCGTTGCGAAATGATAAAATTTCTTTTTGCATTCAAATTTTCAATTTCTGTGCATAAACTGTTGTCAGTTATACATTGAAGTGGGGTTTTGCCCTCTCCATTAACAAGCTCGGGATTAAAACCTCGTAACATGAGCCCATCATACATCTCTATTTGTTTTGCTTCTACAGCCCAATGGAGTGCACAACCCTTGGCATTTTTATATGAAGCAAGTGCAGACTCATTACCCGTAAACAATAAATCGATATATCCAGCCAAGCCGGAATAAATAAGTAGTTCCCACGGAGTTTTTCCTTTCTCGTCTGGTTCGAGACATAATGCTCCAGAATTGACTAGTGCATTAATAACTTTTTTGATGTTTTTTGATCTGATAGATCGGTTACTGACATCTAATGCAATGATAGACTTAATCGCAAAATGAAGAGGTGTTTGTCCTGAAGCGTCTTTTTCGTTTACATCCAAACCATGAGCAATTAATTCTTGTAGAATATCAGGGGAAAGCATAGCAGCGGCAATGTGCAAAAAAGTTTTCTGCGTAGTGTTGGTTCGCGCATGAGGATCAACACCCAACTCTAAACAAAAAAGAACCGTTTCATACGCATGGTTTTCAATGCCACTTCGAAGATAATCTGATAAGCGAGGTGCTTGCCATTTTATCGGCAAAAAGAAGAGTTGTCGTAATGTCTCATACGATCCACTCAGATGTTCAATCAGCAATTTCAACTGTTTAAGCACAGCATGGTTTTTTTGTTCAGCATACAGATGAAACAAACATTTATCGCGATCCAGTTCACGCACTTTTTCTATGTATTTCTCTTGAACCAACGTTTGCAGTGGAATAAAATAAAAATCCTTGTTTTGAAGATTTAATTCTAAATTTTTTCTTAATTGTTCTCCTTCAATATTGACAAAATTTTCACAAATCTCTTGTATTTTATTGACATCTTCTAACCATAAAGTGAGAAGTTGAGATAATTCATCTATTATCCTGGATTCTAATTTCATAAAACCAGACCTGACCTGTATATGAAGCTCCTCAAAATTATTCACATTTTCCATGATTTCCTGCCAAAATGGATTCACCAAAAAAACAGTTTTTTCTGAATAACGAGATTGATACCATGGAATTTCTTTATTTAATTTTTTATCAAGAGCATTATTGAGTAATTGTCCTAAAAAAGATAGCATCTTTTTAGACGATGCCTCATTTACCAATAGCCATCGTTCTGAAAGCGCAAAAAAAGCAATCTGATATATTTGCTTAGCTATATCAACAAAATTATTTTTGTTGTTTGACAATCCCCCCCAAAATCCATCCTGACACTGGCAAATACCGTTAACAATGTCCATCAGAGGCAATTCAATTTCAATTTGGCTCAGAATTTTATCGGTAAAATGCATTATCTTTCTCCCTTCTAGTTCAATGAAAAAAACAAAGACTCAGGTTTATCTTAAAAACCATTTCCTCAATATTGAAAAGACTCCGCAATGATATTAGCCTCTTGTGCTAAAGCAAAGTCTCCTAAAAAATGCCGTAAGTTGTGCATCGCATTTGCAAATGCAATTCGTTGGCTATCCTTAAAAAAACGGCTAGAAGATCTTGAATTTTGCTGATCAAGTTCAGCAAGCGCCGCATCTACTCGTTCAAAACGAGAATCCTCCTCTTTCCCCCATGCCTCCCGAAACACAGCCAAGATAAAAAGTACTGAATAAGCAGTAGTTTCACTTAACTGTGCAAAACAATTTAAGGCTACTGTTAAAGGCGCTTGTAACGGATCTTCTTGATAAATCAGACAAATGAATTCCCACAGTTGCTTTTCGTATGCGAGCATAGCTTGTGACATCACTTCTTTCAAGGAAAGTGCAGGGTTAAAGATTGCAACTGTCGGATCATGTTTGTAGGTGAGTAGGCCGGTGGAACTTCCCCATCAGCCTCTCGCAGAACGGTGCATGAACCTCTCAATTCACACCGCTCCCA
>JAIELR010000058.1 GCA_019752835.1 Gammaproteobacteria bacterium
AAGGCAGTCTCAAGAGCTTTCTCTTCCAAGCGTGGAGCGAGGGCGGCCAGGGCCCACGTAGCGGCGTAGGGAACCATCCAGCCCTTATCCTGGAGCAGCGGAAGCAGCGCCGTCAAGGCAGTCCCAAGAGTTTCCCCTGGCAAGTGTGGGGCCAAGGTGGCCACGACCTGGCTGGCGGTGAGACGGACTTCCTCGTCCTTATTCTGGAACAGCGGAAGCAGCACCGTCAAGGCGGTCTCAAGAGCTTTCTCTTTCAAGTGAGGGGCGAGGGCGACCAGGGCCCGCTTAGCGGCGTAGGGAACCATCCAGCCCTTATCCTGGAGTAGCGCAAGCAGCACCGTCAAGGCAGTATCCAGAGCTTTCTCTTTCAAGCGTGGAGCGAGGGCGGCGAGAGTCTGGATGGCGGCGTCGCGAATCCTCCAGTCCTTATTATCTTCGAGCAGCAAAAGCAGCGCCCCCACGGCCCTCTCCCGGTCCTCTTCTTTCAACCACGGAGGGAGGGCGACCAGGGCATTGAGGATGCTGTGGTTAAATGCAGAGCTGGTTGCCTGGTGGGTGAGGTAGGGCAAGAGCAAACTCTGTAGATAGCTCGCCTGCCCCGCCTCAAGGTGATGCACGAGCGCTGTGAGCGTTGTGGTGATGGGGCCTGCAAAAGCGCCCTCTTCTTGTGATATCAAAAAGTGCAATTGCTGGAGGAGGGTGGTCAAAACGTTTTGCAGGGCAAGCGCATCGGGCGCGCTGTTTGGCGGCAGGACGAGAGGGGCCCTTTCCGCTTCGCGGGATAGCACCGCTTGCCCCAGTGCCTGGAGGGCGGGGTGGCTCTCATGGGCCAGCAGGGCGTCCAGCGACTGGTGCAGTACAAGGGGTAGCTGAAACGCATACGGCGCCAGCATGCGCCAGGCCGCCTCACGCAATAAGACCTCATCACCGTGAAGGGCGCTATAGAAAGCAGGGAGCAGTTCATTTAAATCTGGTTGCAGCGACTGAAGTGCTAAGCTGCTGAGGTTAGCCTGGTAGCAAACGCGGCGCTGCCAGCGCATTTTTAGGTGGGTAAGCACCTCGTCGGTAATAGCGCAGTTAGGCCACGCCTGTTGAAATACGTCGCGCAATGCTGCGTGCAGGCTACTTTGAGCTGCCTGGGGCAGGATAATGTTAGGAAAATCCTGTTCATTGTCCTCCTCAGCCTTTTGCGCCTGCGTTAAAAGCTGCGCTTCCCACGCTTCGAGCGTGCCCTGGGGTAATTCTGGTTTCAACCAGCTTCGCAAAACGTTGAGAAAGTGAAATTGGTTTTGCGCCTCAGACTCAATCCCAAAGGCCTCGAGCGTGAGTGATATCAGGGGCATCGAGGGTTGCTTCAGGCGCATAAGTACCCCAAGCGCCTGCTGCCGGGTGGCCGATTCTGGGTCTTGAAAAAATTCTGTCCAATCCTTAAGGTTAAAGCATTGTGTTAACACCGATGGCGCCGCCTGAAAAGGCGGTACATTTTTGTAAGAGTATTTTTTTTCGGTCAAGGGATTGGGGTAATTTTTGTGGGGAATGCCCTAAATAACGCCAGGTCAATTTTTCATAAAGACGCGGATAGCGGCTAAGCTCTTGACCCATGTGTTGCAAATATAGCGACGGCTGCGTTGTTGAGTATTGGGGTTTTAGCAAGGCATCCACCCAGGCTTCTTCCCATTCCTCGGCGTAATGATGGTTGCCTCGGGTTTCTTCCAACACTATCGCCAGTAAGCGCAGATGCCCAAAACCGAGGTCCTCATAGGGTTTGCCCCAAATAATCGACCAAAAACGAGATTGCGCCCGCTCTCGCTGCTCCTCATTTAGCGCCCCTAATCCTTGTGGCGTATGAAGAAGACCCGCCAAAAACCGCCAGACCCATTCCCAACGCGTGTGGTAGCGATGCAAGACAAGGTGCTGCTTTAGGGTACTCAGTGCGTTCGAGGCATGGTCCAGGGTGGCCAGATTCTGGGCGATATGCAGGGCGGTAAAATATTCTTTAAAGGTTAAATGGATATATTCATAAGGGGGCAGGGCTTCAGGATTATTATCTTCCCCTAATGGTGTCAATAATCCCAGCGGTTGAATATCCCGCGCAAACTGCAGAGGAGGGTGATAACGACCGCGAACGTCCATCAGGATGGGCGGTTCAATGGCAACGGTGTGTTTGAGGTCAATAAAACTGTGATAGGCAAGCTCGGCTAAAAAGTGTAAAGGCAGCGTATACGTGTTTTGCAGCGATTGCACCAGGCTATTATCCATCAGATTGACCACGGCATCAGGGGCGTTGTGGTATTGTAAAAAGGCGGTGATAACATGTTGGTAAAGGGCGGTGTAGCCTTGCAGCCAAAGCTGCCCCAGGTCTTCTTTGTTGGGCGTCTGTTGCCATAAACGGCAAAAAAGGTGTAGCAAAAGCGGTATTTGTGCAAGTTCCAATATCTGCGTATGCTGGATAAGGTAGCGGATAAGGTATTCGCCTTTATCAAGCTGGCGAGGATGGTTTGGGTCAAAAAAAGTGCGGATATAGACCCGTACATCATGAATATTAAACCCTTTATTTTCAATGATGCGCTGAAAGTCGCCTAATTGCGCTAAGGCATGATTATTGTCAGAAGGCCGTGAGGTGATAATCACCGTTGGGTGTTGGCAAAGGGCGCGCAGGATGGCGCCCTCAAGGGTTGGTGCATGTAAATCGCTCATGACTTCGTCGAGCCCATCCAAGAGCAACGCAATACGCGGGTTTTTATGGGCTAACCAGCCTCGAATGAGGCGAACGCCCTCGTTAATTCGCGCGGCGGAATCCTCCGTCGCATTAACAAGACGGGCTTTTTGATTTTCACTTAAGATTTCACGGTAGAGAATGCGAGCGGTAGTGAGCAGAACATTATCGGCATCATGGTGAGTTTGGTAATGCGATAGTTTTAGTCGTTTTAATTTGATGGGAATAATGAGGTCAATGTGTTCGTTCCAGAGGGGGTATATTCGCTGGGCGAAACACCAGGCAAGGTATTGGCAGAGCACACTTTTACCCGAACCTGCGCGTCCCCAGAGTAACTGACGAAAAGGCGTCGATGAAAGGCCCTCAGGTAGCGTGAAAAGCATTTCAATCGGTAAGGGTTTTTGCGCTGGATTTTCTTCCTCGGCGGGTGCGTATTCGCTAGGCTGCGTCGGGCCAGTGGGCAAAAGCATCAGTTGTACAAAGTGCTCTCTAATGTCTTGGGCACGGGCACCCAGCAGTCCCTTGATTGCATTTTGCTCGCGGGCGCTTTCTAAAATAGCGGCAATTAACTCGTCTTCTGTCAGGGGCATGGCCACGCTCCTCTATTTGTATCTCAACAATCCTCTTCAGCTTACCTTGGTGCAGAAAAAGGACCGCCAGTGGTATTGACGTGGGTGGGTGGCAAAAAACCGTCATCCCACGCGCCTTTTCAAAGATGGCCGCTAGGGGAATGTTTTTACCTCATTTATCTGACATTCGCATTGTTGTTATTGTTATTCGCCTGAGGCGCTAGGGGGTTGACTTTATCATTACTGTCGTCTGAAGAGTGTCCAAAAAAACCAAATGAAGTTAGCGATGGCTCAAACCCCTCGGGTAAAAAATTCGAGTCGATATCTTCTTGCACATACCGTTCGGCTTGTTCATCCTGCAACAATAAATCGTTAACGGGTTCATTGTCGACCATTGAAATAACCGAAAGGCCGTCGTCTTGCCTTTTTTGCGCATTATCTGCGCCAATAAGGATGTTTTCAGACTTCCAAGGATAGTTGAGCAGTTGAGTGGCCTCCTGCATGTTGGGCTGTTCACTCATCTGTATTGCCGATGCGTTTAATACAGCCTGGGCTTTTTCGTGATACGTCTTAAAAATATCGTATAAGAGTTTTAACGAAACATCCTTTTTGCGGTCCGCTGTCGACAGGGTTTCAATGTGAAGGTTATGCTTGCTCAATATAGTTTTGATTGCTTGGGCAATGGCACCATAGTCCTTAAATTGATCGGCATCTTGCTTATTAGTTAACAATTGGTCAAAATAATTTTTTACCGCTTGAAGCTCATCCTCATGCGGTTTAACATGATTTTTTTGCAGATCACCGCCCAGAACCTTGCTCACAAAAGGGGCGTTCGGTTTTCTCAAATAAACGCTAATCTGCACTTGAGCTTCCAGGGCAATTTGATAATCATTGGTGGCAAGTTGTCCTCGTGCCAAGTCATCAATTTTGCGGCTAAATTGCTCTGCCTGCTCGGACTCCTCAAGGGTCAATAACCCGACTGTCTGTAACTGGATGAGATTTTTATTTATTTCACGCAGCACGAGTAACAGGCGACTGGGCCGTGTTATTTGATAACTAAGCCGATCATGAATGGAGTCCAGAACGTTTTTTAGCTCATGCGTAGGGGGGAGCTTTTCTTTCAAATAATTGAGCAGTTTTATCACATTAAGGTAATGAGGGATAATCGTAGAAAGTCCGGTTAAAACCGCATTAAATTCGCCCGTTTGCATGGTGTTAAGCAGCAAGCCGGGTAAACTGTTATCCGGATCGGTTAAAGAAAAGAAGTCATTACCTGTGATGTTAAAAAAAGGTTTTAATAGCGGTAAACTAGTCATCACCTTTGGCAGGGATATATTGATTGGGCTATTGGGGCTTATATTTTCTTTGATGCATTTTTGCAATTTCTTGCATAATCGCGCTGCTTCTTCGACGGCAAAGCACATTTTTTGTGCTATTTCACCTATTTTAATGATTTCGCCAAATGCTGCATATAAATGTGAGAAAGGTTGTAGTGATGCATTTTGGTTAATCAATTTATGGGTTAATTGCCGTAATGAAGCGGGATGATGACTGGTAATGGGCAAGCTCAAATAGGACAATTCAATCTGGTTGAGTTGGGTGTCATATTTCTCTTTTTCAAAGAGCGGAATGGCATTGTTATTGTTGTATTGGTTGCTTGCTTTCAATCGTTCTTTAGCGCGTGCCATATTCATTCGATATAATGCTGACAGTGTCATTTCTTCATGTATTTCGAGTGGAAAAACAGGGGTGCTAGGATGCATTCGTCTCGCGTGAGGCAAGTTTAAAAACTTGGCAAGCCCCGCGGCTAAACTTTCAGATGTTGGCACGGCGATATGCAGCGTATTAAATGCGCTCTGTAAGAAAGGGTGGGTTTGTTGAAAAAGTTCCGCTTCAAAGAGCGCCAAACTCCTCGTTAGTGCTGAAACATCCTCATCCTCCTCTTCAAACGCCAGCTTTGCTAAAATAGCCTGGGTTTTCACCCACAACAATAAGGCTTCACGCATCGATAAAGCCTCAAATTCTGTTTGCATACTATTTTGCATAAAATAACACCTCTTATAAATTTTACTTCAGACGGTGCGGTTCGTATTTAGGCACCCCTAAAATTAAGCCGCAGGCACTCACGACTAATACATTACCATTATTATTGTCAATAACACAAATTGTTAGAAAATTTTTCATCGACATGCTTGCTTGCGGTATAAGGTCATTAAAACTATTTTGTGCTTCAATTTGCATAATATGGGTTTATCGTCTCGAGGCTACTTCCTTACACAGGCAGTCTTTCATGATTTTTATAACGAATTAATGATAAAAATTTCATTTTTTTGCTCTTGGTGCAGAGGATTTATCTGTGCTTTTTGACGGTAATCGTGAAGAATAAGGTTGATTAAATTTAACGAAGGATTATTTCGGATTTTTTTTTCGGAAATGGCATCAAAATCAATGAATGCTTCATTTAGAATACCATTGAGCTCAGCCACAATCTCTTTAAAATTACTTACCTCGTCTGAAAAATAATTTTTTCCAGTCAGACGCCTATCGAACACTGCTTTCGTTTTTTGTAACAGTCGTTTATAGTGGTTGTCCTCAAGGATATTTTTTTCCCTAGTCCGCATTAGTGGCTCTATTTGCCTGATTCGTTTGGCGATGCTTTGTTGATGTATTGAGGCCGCTTTAATGTTATCCAATACTAACTCATGATGCATGACTTGTTCTATTTTGTCTCGGAATGCAGGAAGTGATTGCATCGCGGGTAAATGTGCAGTAATACCGTTTTGCAAATGGTATAAACATTCATACATCTGTTGTAAGATAAAACGTAATTGATATGTGCTGAGGCAATAAAAGGCGATTCGCTCTTGCCAGGATTGAATCTTTTTTTGTTGTACGGGATCCTTGCACGTTTTTGCCATTTTTTCTAATAATGGATTGATCGACTCTAGATAAAAGTTAATTCGGTCTATGGCTTGTCGTGTATTTTTGTATTGAAGCATCTCTTTTTTTTCTACCAACAGGATCGCAATATTTTTTACGCCACTTGCCATGGTGAAAAAATCTTCCGAGGAAAACGCTAACAACGGCCCCATCAAGTGTAAATAATTACCCACTTCAAGTACTTTACTTTTTAGCTGAACACTGTCTGAGGAACGGGATTTATCAATATACTGGTTACACCAATTTATAAATTGTTTTGACTCTTGCGGCAAAAACCGTTTTTGGTTTGCATTTTGAACACTCTTTACCGACTCTTCAAACAATGAATAGAAGCGTAATAATTTTGATAAAGACGCATCTGAGCGCAAGACAGTAAGTAATGGCAATATTTTCGTACTGTTAATCCGCAAATTTAAGAAACGATGATCTAATTGGGCAAAACGATTTTCAATATTTAATTGCCTTAATCTGGTAATCTCCTCGTTTGCTTGAAGATCCTGGTTTCCACCCATACAATGTTTTTTAGCTGCGTCAATATTTTGCTGATAGAATTCAGTCAGTGGCAAGGCGGCGGCAGTAATAATGATTACAGCGTTAACGCCCTTAGCTAAGCCTCTGTGCACGCTTTTTTCACGATCATAAAGTATTTGCTTGCTTAACTCTTGAAACTCCGTTTCAAAAAAGTGCTGTGTATGGGCAATTAATTCTGATTCATAGTCCTGAATAAGCTTTAAAAAATTTGTTTGCGGCCTTGAGCCCGCTATATTGGGCAATATTTCTTTAGCACTCAGCCATAAGAGTAATGCTTCTCTCATCGTTGCCTGAAACACCGGGGGAGACGGTGACGGAGCATAATCGAAGGGGGAAGATAAAAGGCTGCGCAATGGCACCAAATCGCCTTGGAATTGCTGGTCAATCTCAGACCATGCCGTTGATAATAATGAAGACTGTGGCTGCAAGTCTAGGGCCAGTTGTTGCTGTTCTATTTGAGCCAATGATTCTATCGTAGCAAAAAAACTATTATCTTGATTTTTTAAGAGTACGATGGTCTGATTGATGATGGAATTATCTGGTAGTGTGTCTATTGAGGCTAATAATTTTAAGCACATTAAGCCCGCAACGTTTTCATCAAGATTTCTTTTATCGTTGGCAGAAAAAGCGTTTACGCATAAATTAATAATATCAGTTTGTGCGCGCGTAAGGCTTTGTTGCTCTTGCTCAGAGGCAGAAGAGGATTTTTTTAATTCTAGCCATTGATACAAAGCGACTATTCCTTGGCTCATCGCTATGCTTAGCGACATTTGCTTTAATGTTTCAGGTGAGGTAGTGGCAAGCGTAAGGTAGACATTGTGGTATGCGTTTTCATCCCTACGCTGTTGGCCCACGGCCGTAAAGAGTGTCTCAAAAATGCGTACTTTAAGGGGTAACTCTGTCACAGTAGCAAAATAATATTTGAGTAAAGTAAAACAGCCTTGCTGCACGACCAAAGGGCTTTTTTCAAAGGGGTTTTTTAAAATCTGTGTGAGTATGCCTAATAAACCGTGTGCTATTATATTTATTTGTTTGTGATTATCAAATTGCATTAATTGGTTGATTAAAAAAGGAAAATTTTCTTCTTCGTTTGCAAAAGCGGCGCCCATTAATAAGCATTGTAATTGTCTAAGCTGATAATACCATGATTCTTTGCTCCACTTTTTCTTCACTTCAGAACATACGACTGCAGTAGCCGATCCCAGATTGACGAGTCCTGAAATGAGTGGGGGGATAACACCGATTAAACTGACGCCAAAATTAGTACTGGCCGTGGCGCAGGCAGCCGCTACGGCCATACTATTTTGAAATGCAGAAAACAAATATACCGCTACTGGGACCCAGGGTAAAGAGTCTTGAGCATTGATTCTCAGTAAAGCTTGTTTAGCAAAAACAACAGATTTCTTTCCAATGAGATCGTGAAAAACATCAAATTGCTCCTGATATGATTGCAATAAATCAGTGAGCGTACCCTTTTGCGCAGGTGCAAGTTCAATATTTTGTTCTTGAAAACTACATAATATTTGTTGCCATAATGATAAAGTCGCTTGAAGTGCCCGATGGTCTTGGTTGCGGGCATTCCAGAGAAAGGAATGTTTTTGGAGGGCTGCCCAAATCTGAGCGTATAAATTTTTTTCTATCCATTTTTTTTGCGCAAGATTTAGTAAGTCGGCCAACCCCTGAATATGGTGATGCTCTATCAACGATTCTTTATTTAAAAAGGTTAAGTAAGTACTCAGCACTTGTTTATAGCGGCGTGGATTATTGGTAATGGCAAGACTGACAAATTCGGTAGTCCAAAGCGGCGAAGGACTCGGGGTTTGACAGAATAAACGATGGATTGCACTTTCTAAATGTTCGAGGGCTAATAGTTGTTGTGGCTGATTGACATGATGGTGAGCGTATAGTATATCGAGCATGGAATCAAATGGCTGCATGGTTACTCCATGAGTGCAAAAATTGTGTTGTGTAAATGACGGCCCTACATTGAAACCCGTTCTCAAACACCATCGAAGTTGCGCACGACGTGCAACGAGGAGCTGTAGGTTTGGGCGTTGAGCTGCCAGGCGAAACACAAAAGAGCCGAAAACTACGTTGGGTCATTGTGCTAGCTTACCCTCAGAGCGCTGGCGAAAAGGTTAGCGGACACAGGACGCACGAGGACTCCCATTGAAGGCAACACTACTGCTTAAATGGAGTCCAGACAGATTCTAATCAAGAACATGTATTGTCTATTGTTTTGAAAAATTTTGCAATGATCTTGCTCCGTTTTTCAAAAGGTTAATTTGCACTTATGATTCTGAGGTTTTGTTTGGCTTTGTTTCTTAACCCCCTGTGCTAACGCCATGTAAGGCGGTTGTTGCACTTTATTATAGAATCCGCCCACAAAACGCTTATCATTTCTGATAAGGGTACTTTTGGGTTATAAGCGTATCAAAACAAGCGTTGTATTGCGTTGTACGCTGCGATAGTACGCCACTGGCGAATAAGAGCGGTGGTTTTTTGCTCAATATGGGCCGTTGCTCTACTTGAAATCCCTGGTCTAGGGCTAGGCAACAAGGGGCTTCTTCGTGTATACTTGGCACTCAATAATGCGCTTTATCCTCCGAGGCCCGCCATGCTATTCAGTAAATTTCTTGACCCCAAAAACGACTTTGCCTTCAAACAGATTTTTGGCACTGAAAAAAATAAAGCGATTCTGGTGCATTTTATTAATGATGTGCTGGCGTGGGAAGGCGACCACCACATCCGGGAAGTGACGTTTCTTAAAACGGCGCAAGATCCGGATATTGCTTATCAAAAACAGAGTTTAATTGATGTGTTGTGTACCGATGAACGCGGACGGCAGTACATCATTGAAATGCAAGTGGCTAAAACCAGTGGCTTTGAAAAACGCGCCCAGTACTATGCCGCCAAAGCCTATAGCCGGCAGTTGGACACGGGTGAGGATTATACGCAGTTAAAAGCGGTCATCTTTATCGCTATCACGGATTTTATCATGTTGCCGAATACCCCGGACTATCGCTCGACCCATATTATTCTGGATGGAAAAACCTATAGCCATGACTTGAAAGATTTCTCGTACACCTTTTTAGAATTACCCAAGTTTACCAAGTCGATTGACGAATTACATACCTTGATTGAAAAGTGGATGTATTTTTTCAAACATGCCGAAGAAACGAGTGAAGAAGAGTTAAGCCGCATTGTTGGCAGTGATGAGATTATCCATCAAGCCTATGAGGCGTTAAATCGCTTTTCTTGGTCGGAGCTTGAGCTCAATACCTATGAAGAACAAGAAAAACGTCACCGCGATGCACAAGCTATTATTCAACAAAAATTGATCGATGCTGAGGCGAGGGGAGAGGCGAGAGGTAAAGTGGAAGGCAAAGCCGAGGGTAAAGCGGAAACGATACAACAAACCCTTCGCGCTATAGACTTATTCGCTCAAGGCAAAATGGTAGAAGAAGTTCATGCGCTGACGGGACTTGACAAGACTATTCTGGAAGCGTTGAGCGCTCAAAAAACCAGTTAAGAGTGATGAATAGGAACCTTTAGTGAGCCAAGGCGTTGTTCAAAGAATGGCAAGCCATAATTGCATGAAAAAAATGCTTGATAATATTTCGCTTCCTTTATTCTGTTTACCAAGGATAGAAATTGATTGACGCGCTTATTGACGAGTTTAAATGGGCTTTACAAACCTCTTATCAACGGTATTTAAAACTGCCTCGCTTGTTTTCTAGTGGAGAGAAAGCTGATATTGCTGAGAGTTTTATCAATTTGGCTTTGTTAAAAAAACAGGCCGTCCAAGAGGTTGAAAAAAAATGGGGTGAGCTTTATCAAGGCGAGAAATGGAACGACGAGCGGGCTTATAGTCACGAATCCCTCTACCAAGAACATATACCACTTCCCCTGGATAAGCTCTTTTTGCCTGAAAATAAAAAGGAAAAAACGCCTGAGTCAGTGTTAGTCTGGGGTCGAGCCGGTATTGGTAAAAGTATTTTATGTCAATATTTAGCGACACAATGCGGCACTAGCGAGGTCTTGCCTCATCTTAACCAACAGTTTCAAGCTGTGATTTGGCTCAGGCTGCGTGAAATCATTACTGTTTTTTCAGTGAGGGCTGAATTTTCTTGGGAGGGAGATGAATTATTCTGGCAGATTCTGAAAAAATATTTTTTAACAACACGCTTTTGGAAAAAAGAGGAAAATGAGAAAAAAGAGATCTTATTTGAGTGGATGGAAACCAACGCCTCTCATATTCTCATCTTATGTGATGGATATGATGAAATCGCAGGATTGGAAAAAAAATATCCTTGGGTAAGTGATTTATTTGAAACGATTTTTAAAATGGGAAGAGTGTTATTAACTTCTCGTCCGATGCCTCTTCATGTTGGCCAAAATAGGCAATTTGATCGCGAACTGGAGTGTATGGGGTTCATGTCTGACGATATTGAACACTATGTTAGCGAATATTTGAACAATGTAAAAAAAGAATATGAGATACCTTTACTTATCAGTTTTTTGCGTAGTCAGCCGAGTCTATGGGGTATTGCTCATATTCCCATTAACCTCGAATTGATTTGCTGGAGTTGGAAAGAAAATAAACTGTCCAATGCTACCCATACGCTTAGTGCTTTATATGAAGAAATTGTGAGTGCGTTGAAAGAAAGAAATGAAGACGATAATAAACAGCCTTTTCCCATTTCATCGGAGCTCAAGGAACACGCTCTAGCCTTTTTGGCGAAATTAGCCGATGCTGCCATGCAGAGGAAGAATGTTTTATTTTCAAGAAAATTTCTCAATGTGAGATTGAAAGCGTATCACTGTGAACATGCAAAGGATGTAGAGTCTTCGTCTATTCTGGCTGCAAGTATTCAACTGGGTTTATTGAAGAGCACCGGAAAAGTCGACGGCTATGCGAAAACATTGCCAGAAAGTTATTGCTTTGTGCATTTGAGCTTTCAGGAATTTTTTGCCGCACGTTATTATATGCAGCATTTCTTATATCCTGTGCAGAATAAGAGTGAAGCGATTCTGACAGAATGTATGCAATATAAGTACGAACCACAATATCAACTCATGTGGTGGTTCTTGAGCGGTTTGCTTTATCAGGCGGGCCAAAATGACTCTTCTCATCAGGCAGGGCTAACATGGTTTTGGCAGGCGTTGCATACGTTTCCACACGACGCTATAGGAACTTACCATTTAGCTCTGATTGCGCATTGCCTGGAAGAGTGCGAAGCCAATCAGACCTTACTCGAATTAAGTCCCTATTTACAGCAACAAGTTCATTTTTTTATTACTTGGCTAAATGATACGGCAATTGACATAACTAACCTATGGTTTCTTGCTTTAACACGATGCCCGAATGTGCTTGGAAGGTTGATTCAAGAAAATTTTTCATATGTGGATTTGACGCGACTTACTCACTTATTGCAGCCAATGCAGTTTCTGCCGCAGCAGATTCAAACGATATTGTTCGAGCGCTTAACAGAGGAAAAGACATTATACCAGCATAAAATTGATATTGCTAATTTTTTTACCTTAAAATTGGTATACTTAAATGATAAAATTGCAGAAAAATTGTTTGAATTTCTGGCTAAATCAAGAGGAGACGAATGGTCTTGGCGGCGAGTTGCTGATTGCCTTGCTGGCTATGAAACCCTCCCTCCTTCACACTTAACTATTTTGCTCGAGTTTCGAGGTAGGATGGAAAAGAAATGGAAATCATCAAAGTATCGTTATGATTATTACGAAACTTACGGTCATTACGAAATTGTTCCACGTATTTTTGAGGTACTTGGTTCTCGGCGTGATTGGGATAACAATTTATTGAGTAGGGTAAAGAAATTTTTAAAAGATTTAAAGTATTCTGAGCATCATCGCGAATTAATTCATGCCTTAGGTAGAAGAAAGCTGATGAATAAGGAAATTGCATGGTGGCTGAGAGCGTTACTCTTGAATGGAAAAATAGGGTTAAATACACGGCAGTTTGCAGCAGTTTCTCTTTTACATTCTAGTACGCTTACTCTTGAGGCAGCTGATAATGTTTGGCAATTTTATCGAAAAATAAAACCAGAAGAATATAATTTTCCTGAGTTTCGAGATCTTTTTGCGCATAGTCGAGATTTTTTATCCGGGTGTTATGGAGAAAAATTTGTGACGTTTTTGAGCGATACGACTGTTAACGTATTATTGCGTTATCAACTACTACGAGATTTATATACTTGGTCTTCTCCGTCTGAAGATATTTTTATGCGTTTAGTAGCTGCTCTGACTGATTTTACACTAGAACTAGCAATACGAGTGCCCATTGGTTTGTTATTATTAAAATGGCATAAGCCGCCCAAGGAATGCATTCATTTTTTCAAGATATGTTTATTTTCCATGGAACTAAAATTGGAGAGTCGTACAGAAATAGCTCTTAAGCTAGTGCGTTATCTTGGTCAGGTGGATGAGCTTGAGGAGATTTTACTTACTTTTCTTCGAGACATCGAGATAGACAATAGTCTATACGAGAAAATTGTAAAAACGTGGTGTCAGCAAAAAACAATTTCTAGAACTGCTTTAATGCAATTTTTTATCTATTTTGTTGAAAAAAAGGATATGCTTTATGATCAACTTTTGTTGATTAAATTAATTCAAAAAAGTGAAATATTGTTAGGCGAGGCGTTATTCTTCGCTTGTCTACAAAATCAAGAGCTTAATAGTTCCATAAAAATTGGTATTGCTGAAGCCTTCTCGTTTAATTCTGTACTTTCTGAGCCATTTATTGAGAGTATTATTGCGCTAGTTACGAATAATATTATTCCGCTATCCTCTCGACTGAATCTGCTCGATAAATTAGCAGAAAAATTAAGCTCACTTTTACCATCCAACGAAGTCGCACACGATGTGCGACGAGCGTGAGGAGTATTTAGAGTCTTTTATCAGCATGGGGTTAAATAGTATGCTAAAAGAACATCAGATGCGATCGAGGCAGTCTCTAAAGAAAGAGCCACTTTATGTCAATCTCGTATGTTTCAAGAAGTATAAAACAAAAAAAGAAGAAAGCGATCAAGGTTTAACAGAAGAGGAACAAACAAAACGTACCCATTTATTATTGCAGGCATTTGCTATATTAAATGAGACTCAATTGCATATTGTGATAAAAGTATTATATAGAAATTTAATTCAACCGCTTAAAGATTTCCTCATCGCATTATTAGAAATGGACACCTTACCGTTTAGATTGCGTTATACTATTGCTGTTTATTTGACTTTTAATAATACAATTAAAAAAATTGAAGATTTGGAAAACATTTTGCAATTTTTTTATAAACACGATTATGTGGATGGACAACTACGAAAAATAACGCGTGCGATTTTTGACAAAACAAGAGATAGCTTTAAAAATTTTGAAAAAATCATAGTAGTCATATTAAATCATATTAATCATAGTGTGAATCAAAAAAAAATGCTCTTGATTAACGATGAAACAATAGAATTCATGCTGAATGAAGATATATTGGATTATCTTACAATGTATATCAATCACTTTGATAGCATTCCAGCATTGATCCGCAATTTTTTTCATCGTTCTGAAGTAGATAACCATATTCGCGGGACTGTACTGAGCGCTTTTATTCAAAGTAAAAAAATGAAATTAAAACAGAAAGAAGCATTGATAAATTTCTTTTTCAATTTAACTTTTAAAAAAGAAATTTATTTATATGTTTTAAGATCTAATATACTGCTATTTTGCCACGACCAAGAAAACATTGCTCGATGTGTACATTTTTTAATAAATAGCGATATAAATATTCATTACAATATGGTTGAAACTCTTGGAATTATTCTTTCTACCATTTGGGTAAATAAACACGCAAATCTGTTTCAAGCATATTGGCCTTGGTTACTTAGTATTACCGTACATGCTAAGAAGTTATTAAGAAAAACATTATTTTATTTTTTAGAAGATCCCGTGTGGTTTCAACTAGCCGTGCAACAACCTATTGAAACTATTTTACACGATTTTTCTCTCTGCATATTAAATGAAAATTTACTCGTGACGATATTGTCAACTCCTACTATTGATGTTTCCATTTATTGGAATTATCAAGCTATCCACTTTAGGAGACTCCCTTACAATCCCTTTGAAAAAGCTCAGAAAACGTTTTCTTTCTCCGGTAATATGTTATTTCACACCCAGAATGCATTTTTATCCACTATGAAAAAATTTCAGAAACAGAATAACCTCGTGACTAACAAAAAAATTGAATCACCTGTTCAACAGTTTATTTTTCCTCATACATCGGTTTTTAATTTTGAAGCGCAACAAGTGCAAGTTCAAGAAATTAACACGAATACACTCTCTGTCGGTAACCGATATGCATTGCCCAATTCTTACTCACCCTCTGGAGAAACTACTATGGAAAAATCCTCGTTAAGTGAACACCCTAGCAAACCCAAGAAGCTATCTGGCTCTCAAAACCAAGGCGCTTTAATTCAAGCCAAATTGATTGAAGTAAGAAATAAAATCACCACTATTCGTGAGCAATTACGGTTTCCGGTAGGAAGCGGCAAAGAAGTGATTGATGCCCATCGTGAGCTCTTAATGCATCAACTCCACCAAGCAGAAAGTGGGCTTAATACGTATTGTCTTATTTCAGCCGAGAAAATCACCGCCCAAGATATGGAAAATGTCGACACCTCGATTCAGATAGTGGAAAAAATAGAAAAACAATTACCCCCTCTGCCACACGCCCATTCTTCGCAAACAACGCCTAACCCGGCTCAGGTGTCCTACAGTCATTTTGGCAAAACCCCTGTTTCTCAGCCGCTATCCCCTACCGATAGCATTGATGACATCACCCACTGCGAGAAAATCAGTGAGCGGCGTTACCGCGTGACATTGGATTATGTGGCAATGGATTTGACCCCCACTCAGCAGCGTCAGCTTCAAGTGTTTATTCAAGAGGAAGGCATGGATGACGCACAAGGGTATATTGATAATTCCGAAACACGGAACAAAAAACAGACCTTAATAACCAGTTTATCGTTTACCTCAGAGAAAGCGGCGAAACAATTTGAGAAACGCTTATTACACGCGATAGATAATTTAAATCAACCCGCTACTATTTCTCATTTGTCAAATAAGGAGACGTTTGTCCCTCTTTAATGCTCCATCATCGAACACGGGCCACATCGGTGGTGGAGAAAACAAAATAATAGATGGTCAAGATAAGTATGTTCAGGCGACAGGCAGTTTAGTCAACATGCGCGATGCTGAAATAAGCGCATTAAAAGCAATAAACACTCAGCACAAACAAAAAAATATCTTCCATATGTATAGTTCTTCACCAGCAATAAGTGTGCCGGTCGGTGCTGCCAAAGAGGCTCGACAAGTTCAAGAGTTACTCACACAAACCAATGAAAATCTCAAAGCAGCGTATCGTCAAGATATTGCGATGCCATATTTATTGCAAAAGAAAGCAAGCCAAACGCTGTATAACTGTTATTTGCCGTTAACTTGCCTGTGAGCTTCCGGTGAGCACGTGTAAGGTGTAAAAATTCGCTGCAAAATGGCGATTAATTGGCCTTATAAGCACCGTGGCTATTGAAGGTTACGCCGTCACGATGGGAGCCGTGAAAAAAATAATCGTTTAGTGCTTGCAAAAATTAAAAAAAATAGTCACG
Source organism: Gammaproteobacteria bacterium (assembly GCA_019752835.1). The sequence continues at coordinate 16,435 of JAIELR010000058.1, forward strand.
ATAGCGTTGTTGTCTGGTGAAGCAGAGGATATTGCTGATGTCATCCAAGGATAAACCCGAGCGTATAACGCTCAGCCACGAGGAAGCTGAAGCCCTTAAAATAAGGGTGAGAGCGGGGATATTATTAGACAATGATAAAAAAATTCTCGTTGGCTTAATCGCCTTTACGCTTTGGCTCCAACAGCAATTGAATTTGGCCACCTTATCGATTCATCGTTTAAAACGATTATTTGGTTTCTCCACAGAAAAAAAAAGCCCAAAATCCGCCCTGACAGACAACGCTGATGAGCAGGCGCCCGAGGAGACAGGTCACGTGACTGACGATAGCGTTGTCACGGACGGTGGGCCTGAAGGTCGAGTAGCTCCTCCCCATTGCTGAGGAGAAGCCCTCTAAGAAC
>JAIELR010000262.1 GCA_019752835.1 Gammaproteobacteria bacterium
CACGCGGTTTCAGTGGCGTACTCCTGCATTGCCATGCTGAATTCATCGACGTTTTGCATCGATTTATCGACTATATTCAAAATAAGGCGGTTTGGTGTTGTACAAGGCAAGAAATTGCTAAAGTATGGATCCAACAATTCCCACCGCATAAGGAGTCTGAGCATGCATCATAATCCTTCTTTTTCTATTTCACCTATGACGCAAGCAGAGTTAAATGATTTCGCACTTGCCTGGGCGGCTGCAGAAGGGTGGAATCCTGGGTTGCATGATGCAGAAAGTTTTTACCCACAAGATCCTCAAGGCTTTTTTATTGGTCGCTTGGATCAAGAAGTGATTGCTACTGCCGCAGGAGTGATATATGACGATAATTTTGCTTTTTTTGGCTTTTATTTTGTTAAAGCAGACTTTCGTGGCCAGGGTTATGGAATGCAAATGACTCAGAAGCGTTTAGCGTATGTGGGCGATCGGATAGTCGGTTTAGATGGTGTATTAACGATGTGTGATAAGTATGCCAATATTGGTTTCCGCCTCGCTCATATGAATATTCGGCAACAAGGAATAGCACCTTCGAGTGTGAATGTTGATCCTCACATTAGCAAAATTTTACCCTCGATGTTTCCGGAAATTTTAACGTATGATCGACAATGTTTTCCTGCACCACGCCCAGCGTTTTTAAGCAAATGGTTAAATCCAAAAGAAGGAATGGCCGTCGCTTACTGTGATAACAGCCAAGTTAAAGGCTATGGCGTGATTCGAAAGACGGTGACGGGTTATAAAGTGGGGCCTTTATTTGCCGATGATCAAAAAGTGGCTAATGCTATTTTAAGTGGTTTATTAAGCACTATTCCGAATGAAACGTTTTTTCTTGATACCCCTGAGCCTAACTCCATGGCTTTGGCATTGGCGGCTTCATATAAGACACAAGCATGTTTTAAAACCTTGCGTATGTATCGCAATGGAATGCCAGACCTCGATTTAAATAAGGTCTTTGGGATTACAACGTTTGAGCTGGGGTAACTATCTTCAGTGTTCAACTCTCAACAAGTAACTGTTATTTTTAATAATTTAGCTATATTTATATAACTATAAATTTAAAAAACAGTTACTTATATGTAGTTAATTTGAAAACAAGCTGGATAAGCTACTTTAGTTTACATAAACAATTCTTTTTGAACTTGACGGAATATATCAGTGCCAACGGTGCCTTGTAGCCATTCAAATACCACCATTTCACGAGTCACGATGACAACACCCTCGCCATTCATACGATCTAATGCATAACGACAATCTTCTGGCGAACGAGAGGAAACAGCATCAGCAATAACAAATACTTCACGTCCTTCAGATAATAATTCAATAGCCGTTTGCAGCACACAAACATGCGCTTCTATACCCATTAAAATGATTTGCTCGCGATCGATTTTGCTCAATTGATGCATGCAATTTTCATCAGCTGCACAAGAAAAAGTAGTTTTTTCGATAATGGGAGTCATTGCGGGCAATGCCTGTTTTAATGCTGGTACCGTATGACCTAAGCCTTTAGGGTATTGCTCTGCTGCCATGACTGGGATATTTAACATGCCAGCTGCTTTTAACATCCATTGACAATTATCAAGTAATTTTTGATATTCGTGTACTAGTGGCGTTAATTTTTCTTGTACATCGATTAAGACCAAGCAGGATTCTTCTGCATCAATTAACATCACACGCTCCCATTTTATTTGTTGATAATCTTATCTAAACCAGCAATACGGACTTATATAGCAACGTTATAATAGCACTTATGTCATAATTTAAAATCATTATTGTAACATATTTTTTGCATGCTCAATTGAGTTTGCACCTCATAGATCGAAAGGTGCAGTAAGATCGTACTGAGCAAAAATCTCAATCAGTTGCAATTTATACAAAATTTGATATAATTTGAGAATGAAAGATATTATCTGGTTAGGAACAACCCATCAAGACATAAAATGCTATCCCTCTGAGGCAAAGCAGGATATCGGCTACAATCTAGACAGGATACAGCGAGGGCTTGAACCTTGTGACTGGAAGCCTATGAGTTCGGTTGGCTTGGGTGTCAAAGAAATCCGGATTCATTCAGATAATGAATACAGGGTGCTATATGTCGCCAAATTTGAGGAAGCAGTGTATGTATTGCATAGCTTCGTTAAAAAGACACAACAAACACCCACGAAAGACATTGTGTTAGCCAAAAAGCGGTATGCGGAATTACTTTCCTTGAGGAGGACAGAATCATGAAAAATCATGTAACAAAAGGCAGCGTATTGGACGATTTGGGTTTTGATACGCAAGAGGCGGAAAATATGAAAATCCGTGCGGTACTCATGCGGGCAATCGATGAAGAAATGAGTCGGAAAAAATTGACCCAGGCAGCCGCTGCAAAATTAATAGGGATCAGCCAGCCAAGACTTAGTGATCTTAAGCGCGGGAAAATTCATTTATTTACCATAGACTGCTTAATTGGGCTTTTATCAAAATTGGGTAAGCCAGTCCATTTGGTCATTGATGATCGATTGGCCGCGTAAATTCAGCAGCAACGCATTACGCTCTACCCACCCCCTCCCGCAATAACATTTCCCATGCGGAAAATGGGGAGATACATCGCAATCACAAGCCCGCCTATTAAGGTTCCGAGTACCACCATAATGATAGGTTCTAGTAAGCTGCTTAAGCCTGCAACGGCATTGTCGACCTGATCTTCATAAAAATCGGCGACTTTGCTTAACATAAATTCTAGCGAACCGGCTTCTTCACCAATGGCGACCATTTGTACAACCATGGGTGGGAAAATATTGGTGTTGGCCATGGCTTGATGGATTGTTTGGCCGGCACCCACCTCGTCTCTCACTTGTAAAATAGCACGGGCATAAATTTCGCTACCTGCAGCGGATGATACCGCTTGCAAGCCTTCAATGAGCGGAAGTCCTGCTGCAAAGGTTGTTGAAAGGGTGCGGGCAAAACGGGCTACCGCGGATTTATGCAAAATTTTTCCTATTATGGGCATGCGAAGTGCATATTCATCAATTCGCTGTGCAAAACGCTGAGACTGTTGGCGTAATCTGAAAAATCCCCAAATTCCCATACCAATACCGCCAAAAATTAACCACCAATAGTGTTGAAAAACCAATGATATTTGTATTACGACTAAAGTGGCGGTTGGAAGTTTGGCCCCGAAACTAGCAAAAACCGATTGAAATTTAGGAACCACAAAAATAAGTAAACCGGCCGTAATAACGAAAGCGATGGTAACTACCGCCGTAGGATAAAATAACGCTTTTTTGACCTTATCTTTCATGCTTTCAATTTTTTCGCGGTAATCGGCAATTCGGATTAACATATCATCCAAGGTACCTGATTGTTCGCCAGCACTGACCAAGTTGCAATATAGGCTATTAAAATAATTTGGATATTTACGTAAGGCATTAGATAAAGTTACGCCGGACTCAACATCTACGCGTATTTGATTAAGCAAGTTTTTAAATGCCATATTGGTTTGGCCGCGTTCAAGTATATCGAATGATTGGACAATGGGAATTCCCGCGGAGAGCATTGTGGATAATTGTCGCGTAAAAACAGCAATATCAGAAGGGCCAATTTTGTTTTTGTGCAAAAAAGAAAAGAGGGGACGGCCTTTTTTCTTGATTTTTGTGGGGACTACACCTTGACGCCTGAGTTCGGCTTTAACAATGGTTGCATTAGAGGCTCGCATTTCGCCTGAAACAGTGGCGCCAGATTTATTCTTCCCTTGCCAAATAAAAACAAGCAGCGTTTTTGTTGTTGCCATTAATCATCCTTGATGACACGATTGATTTCATCCAGGCTGGTGACACCCAGTTTGACTTTATTTAAGCCAGAGCGACGCAGTGTTTGCATCCCTTGCTCAATACCTTTTTGTGCAATATCCATGGAGTTTCCACCTGCCATGATAATATGACCTATCGCTTGATTGACTTCTAAAACTTCATAAATACCGATTCGGCCATCATAGCCATGTTTACAATGTTCGCAGCCTTGAACGTTGGCTGTAAATAACTCTAAATCAATTAAATCGTCATTCTGAAAACCTTCCTCATACAGTGCAGCATTAGGCACCTCTATGGGTTGCTTACAATGAGTGCATAAACGTCTTACCAAGCGTTGAGCAATGATAAGATTGATTGAGCTTGCAATATTATATGTCGCAACACCCATATTCATCAGGCGAGCCAAGGTCGCAGGAGCGCTGTTCGTATGCAATGTAGATAAAACTAAGTGACCCGTCTGTGCCGCTTTGATGCCAATTTCGGCGGTTTCAAGATCACGAATTTCACCTACCATGATAATATCGGGATCTTGACGCAAAAAAGCGCGTAATGCAGTAGAGAAATCCATTCCTGCCTTAGGGTTGACACCGACCTGGTTAATCCCAGGAAGTTGAATTTCAACAGGATCCTCAATCGTTGATATATTGCATTCAACGGTATTTAATCGACTCAGTGCAGCATACAGCGAAACCGTTTTTCCGCTGCCTGTTGGACCTGTTACTAATATCATTCCTTGAGGACGGGAAATTGCCTTCAAAAATAGGGCTTGTTGCTCCGGCTCATAACCAAGCTGTTCTATACTTAGCTGCAGTTTATTAGGATCCAGAATTCGAATAACAATTTTTTCACCATACAGAATAGGACAAGTGCTTACCCGAAAATTAATAGTATGTTTTTTGGTGATGGCCATATTGAAGTGACCATCTTGAGGTATTCTGCGCTCTGAAATATCAAGGCGTGACATAACTTTGATTCTTGCAGCGATGCGGCTCGCAAGATTTGCGGGCGGGCTTGTCGTTTCATATAAGATGCCATCTTTCCGAAAGCGGATACGATAGACTTTTTCATAAGGTTCAAGGTGAATATCAGATACGCCTTTTTTTATGGCATCAAGTAAAATTTTGTGTACGAACCTTACGATGGGCGCATCTTCAGCCTCCATCGAGGAAACCGCCTCTTCTTCCAATGGTTCACTATTGATGTCTATAGCTTCCAAATCGTTATCACTCAGATCCCCCAGCGTCACTACTTCCTGATCGCTGGAGTCCTCAATCATTTGGGCGAGTTTATTTTCTTCAACCAAAACAGCATAGGTTTTTAGTCCAGTATGAAAGCTGAACTCATTGAGTGCACTCACATTGCCAGGATCGGCAATCGCTACATAAAGGCGGTCACCCCGACGAAAAAGAGGGGTTGCACGATGTTTGTTGATTAATTTTTCATCGACCAACGTGCGAGGGAGGGATTCTTTATCAAAACTGGCTAAGTCTATAAGTGGTAAGCCAAAATCAAGGGCTGCAGCTGTTGCAATGGTTTTTGCCGTGACTATTCCTGCTTCGACAAGATAGGTAATAAACGGCATTTGCCGTTCTTGTGCAGTGCGTTGCGCTTGTAATGCAATTTTTTCATCAAGCACACCATCGCTAATTAAGCGTTTCGCGAGAATATTGATTGTAGAGGTTGCAGGTGCTGGCATTTATTTCTTCACGCTTATCGGTCGCAAGGGGAACCCCCTGTGGTTGCCCAAATGTTGAATTTGGCCACAGGGGTGATCAAATACACTAAGATACTCAAAGCACTTCAATTTTCGGCGTTGTTGCTGTTGACTGCTCGCCGTCCTCATGTACAGGAAGTACACTCCGGCGGCTCGAGTCAACAGCGCCTAGCCGAAAACCGAATTGCTTTGAGTATACCTTCAAAGCAATTGGGAGATGCCTCAAAAAGAGGCTAACTCAATAGATTAACAAACACCTGCTGCAAGACAAGTGCCAGTAACAGCCCAAGTAATGGTGCCTGCGTTATAGGTAGGTGTCATGATATAGGTATAAGAAGTACCTGCCGCAGTGCCTGTTCCGGTGATGACACCATTGGCCACTGTAACGGAAGTAACATTACCTACGGCACCTGTCGCTGCCGGAATACCATTGGTAGCATTACTACAACCTGTGACGGTACCTAAACTTTGAGCACATGCTGCAACGGCTGATTTTAATGAAGCGGTCGCGGTGACTGTTTCTGAAAATCGAGCACGATTTGTATAACCAATATAAGAGGGAATTGCAATTGCAGCCAAAATACCAACGATTGCAATTGTGATCATTAATTCAATCAAGGTAAAACCTTGCTGATTTGAGGGGGCGGTTTTCATTGTAATACTCCATAAAGTTAAAACTGAGTCACTGGACAACTCAGCAACAATAATGCCGGCATCCATACCTGCTACACTCTTTCAGTATAATACAACCACTCTATAACGCAATAGAAAAAATGATTAAAAATCAAGAAGATTTATCATTTTTTGAACAAAGTAAATAAAGAGTCTAATTTTTATCACCTAAACCGTGCCAGCACGCTAAATACGCGGATTGCAGAGAGGGGTTTTCAAGTGCAAAAGAGGTCGGTTGCCAAACGTAGTAGCTTTCAAACATAAATGCCAACGTGTTTTTGTAATAAACAGGCTCTAATACGGCTTCACTGGCTTGATGAAAGGCCTTTTTATCAGGCCCATGTGCTGACATTGCATTATGCAAACTGGCGCCAAAAGGAAGAAAACCCTCTTCTTTCGCATCATATTGCCCACGTATCAAGCCCATAAATTCACTCATGGTATTTCGATGAAAATAGGGAGGACGAAAAGTATGTTCTGCAACCATCCATCGTGGCGGGAAAATAACAAAATCAAGATTGGCAACACCTGGCAAGGCGCTGGGTGAGGTTAAAACGGTAAAAATAGAAGGATCAGGATGATCAAAGCTGACCGTATTTAGCGCATTAAAATGCGCTAAATTATACTTATAAGGCGTATAGTTTCCATGCCAGGCAACCACATTCAGGGGCGAACGTTTTATAGGTGTTTGCCAAAAATGTCCCTGAAATTTGGTGAGCAATGTGAAGTCTTTTTCAACATCTTCTGCAAAAGCGGTTGGCGCCAAAAAGTCGCGGGGATTGGCAAGGCCATTTGCGCCAATGGGACCTAATTCAGGTAGTTGAAAAGGTTGACCATAATTTTCACAAACATATCCTCGAGCTTGCGTGCCATGTAGCTGAACTTGAAATTTAATGCCGCGTGGAATCAACGCTATTTCACCAGGCGCAACGTCTAAGAGACCTAATTCTGTTCGAATATGCAGCTCGCCCTCTTGAGGCACAATAAGCAATTCACCATCGGCATTATAAAAAAATCGAGTTGTCATCGATTGATTGATGGTATAGAGCATTGCGCAAGCGCCTATGCGCTGACGCACATCGCCGTGGTAAGCATAGCTAATCAAACCATCAATAAAATCAACCGACTGCTTCTGATAGGGTAGCGGGTCCCAACGCAAGTTGGTTGGATTAACGGGTGCTGTAGAGCTCATCGCGCTGAGCCACTTTGCTGCTGAATAAGGCTGAAATGGCTGAGTTAACACAGAGGGATGCATACGATATAACCAAGAGTGTAAGTTATATTGGCGTGCAATCGTGAAGGCTGTTCCTGACAGTTGCTCTGCATATAGCCGATACGCAACTTTTTGAGGGCAGTTTTGTCCTTGAGGAAGCGCTCCTGGACGCGCTTCCGTTGCGAAGTGATTACCAAAGCCCTGTTGATAGTGCAGTGATTTCATTAAGTTAACTCTCTGCGTTTGTTAGCAGTACAACGCCATTTGCACCCGCTACTAAATTTAAATGATTTGCTGTTATGGTTTCAGCCAATCCAGACATTGCAGATGCAGGGGCGATTAAGAATACATGGCGGCCATTTTTTTGCAGTGTTTGCCAGAAAAAGGGCGCAGTAACCATCCAGGTGCCCGTGTTTTGGTTTAAGCGGGCATAGGTAGGCATATCCATAGAATCAACCATTACAATAGGGGCTTTTTGCAATGAAAAGGCCACTTCGGGATAATAATGTTGATAGTTTGCAACCACATCATCCGCTTTTTGATGCGTTTGGATGTACTGAATAATTGATTGCATGGAGTCAGCTCGTAGTCGCGGCAAGGCTGAAACAAAGGTAATTGTGCCCACCAAGCCAAGACAAAAAAATACGATGGCGGTGTCTTTTAGGCCTTCTCTTCGTTTAAGGGTGAAATAGGCCGCAATACCTCCCGCAAGAAATATCACATAAAGAATCACCAATAATTTTGCTGTTTCGGGGGATGTTATAAAACCGATAGCAAGATTAGACGTGTAGCGCGACATGAGGCAAAAGAATGCCGTCAAAAGGACGATAAACAAAATAAGCAAGCCGCGCGAGGCTTTGAAGAGTGGTTGATCGGTTGTACTCCACCATCGATAGAGTGCTTTGCTTAAGGCAATGGAAAGCGCGGGTGTTAACAAAGCAACCCAAAATAAGCTCAAAGGGGCAATGCCGATAAGATAAACAGTGGTTACGATAACCCAAATGATGAGAAAAGTACCCAATGGTTTATCAAAACGGGCATCCCAAGAGCGGGCCAAACAAGCCCAAAAGCCCATATTAGCGAGTACGCTCCAAGGAAGGAGGGCGGCAAATGTAGCAAAGAAAATAATGAGTAAAAATTGTAATCCATGATGAAAGTGGGCTAGGTAGTCCAGCCAAACAGCTTTGTAAAAAAAGAAACTGAGGAAGCCTGGGTTGTTTTGGGCGGCTAAAAAGTACCAAGGCAGCGTTAGTATTGCAAAAATGAATATTCCGCGAGGGGATACAAGCGATTTCAATCCCTCTTTATTCGACATGACTGTGAAGTGAATAATGGCAATCAGAAGTGGCAGAACCAAACCAGCGGTACCCAGTAACAAGGTATTTAATCCGCAACATGTCCAAAAAAGTGTGGCAAGCCATCCGCGATGGCTGGCAGAAGCGGTGAGTCCTGCCGCGAAAATACTACAAAGGCTTATGGTCAGTAAAACGCTACCCATGATATAAGGCGCAGCGGCGGTCATTAAGGTTAACCAAAGCATACTGCTGGTTGCAATGAGTGCACAGGCATACCCCATACGGCGTCCAGCCCACCAACTGCCGAAAAGATAAAGATTCACAACGCCGATAATACCGAAAATGGCAGGCCACAAACGCGCGGCGAACAAAGAATAACCAAATAATTTAAAGTTGAGTGCTGTTAGCCAGAAAAATAGCGGGGGATAATCCAATGTAATGGCATTATTAAGTGTTGGGGTGACCCAGTCGTGGTTCACCAGCATTTCTCGAGCCGTTTCGAGAAAGGCCAGCGCATCAGGTCTTGCTAAAGGCCTTAAGTAGCCAAATAAGCCGATGATGAAACTTAGACCAACCACCAATAAACAGATGTCAAGCAGCCTGGTTTTCCAAGAAATAACGGGTAACTCTTGGGGGCTTGTTGTTAGTGCCTCTTGCATAGTCGTGCTCCTGCATTTAGAATCGCGTATAACAGTATGTTCAGCGCGAATGGTTGAACACCTATATTCTTACCTAAAAATGAAGACAGAGCAACGAAAGGATAACATTAATTATCATGACACAAAATTTTCTTGATTTTGAACGTCCCATCGCAGAGCTTCAAGCGAAGATTGAAGAGCTCAGAATGGTTGGAATAGGAAACGACTTGTCCGATGAAATTAACCGATTAGAGACTAAAAATCGGGAATTAACGGCAAAAATTTTTTCTAACCTGGACGCCTGGAATGTTGTACAAATGGCTCGTCATCCTGATAGACCCCATATGCTCGATTATATTCCCTTAATTTTTGACGAGTTTGATGAGTTGCATGGCGATCGTCACTATGGCGATGATAAGGCCTTAATCGGTGGTATTGCTCGCCTTGATGGCAAACCCGTGATGGTGATAGGGCAAGAAAAAGGACGCAAAACGAAAGAAAAGGTTATACGCAATTTCGGTATGCCTAATCCAGAGGGTTACCGTAAGGCATTACGTTTAATGGAGTTAGCGGAAAAATTTGATTTACCTATTTTAACCTTGATCGATACCGCGGGTGCTTATCCCGGTATCGGGGCTGAAGAGCGGAATCAGAGTGAAGCGATTGCCCGTAATCTTTTTGTGATGTCGCAACTGCGAGTTCCCATTATCAGTACGGTTATTGGTGAGGGTGGTTCAGGTGGCGCATTGGCAATAGGCGTTGCGGATACCGTTTATATGCTCGAGTACAGTATTTATTCGGTTATTTCGCCAGAAGGTTGTGCATCTATTTTATGGAAAGGTGCCGATAAGGCTCCTGAGGCGGCTGAAGCCTTAGGTTTAAACGCCGCGCGAATAAAACAATTAGGATTAATCGATGAGGTGTTGCCAGAACCTCTTGGTGGTGCCCATCGTGATCCAGCACTGATGGCTGCTGTTCTTAAAAAAAACCTAAGTGATAAATTGACTTACTTACGAACCATGCCTATCGAAAAATTGCTGGCACGTCGTTATGAGCGTTTGATGTCTTATGGACGTTGAGCGAGCGATTGAAGATGCATTATTAGCCGCTCCTCCACATATAACCGAGCTCTATGTCGGCTTTAGTGGGGGATTGGATTCCACGGTTTTATTGTATGCTTTGCATCGTGCTTGGAGCAGTACGCAACGAGCTATTCACCCTGTTCACATCCATCATGGCTTGAGTTCTCAAGCCGATCAATGGGGACAGCATTGTGCCGAATTTGCATCGGCCTTAGGCCTTTCTTTACAATTAATTCATGTAACAGCACAGCCAATTAAAAAAGAGAGTCCCGAAGCTACGGCGCGACGAGCCCGTTATGATGCTTTTCGCAATCTAATAAGCGCCAATAGCCTGTTGATATTAGGGCATCACGCCAATGACCAAGCTGAAACCGTTTTATTACAACTTTTTCGAGGAGCAGGTATAAAAGGCTTGGCTGCCATGCCTGTCCTGACGACGTTTTCTGAAGGTTATTTAGCACGGCCTTTTTTGTCGCTTTCTCGTGAGCAACTTGAGGCATATGCACAACAACATCATTTAACCTGGGTTGAGGATGAGAGTAATGCCTGCGTTGATTTTGACCGCAATTATTTGCGTCACCACATTTTGCCCTTGGTAACGACGAGATGGTTAGGAGCCCTTCATTGTTTAAGTCGTAGTGCGCATCATTGCGGCGAAGCCCAGGAATTGTTAGATGAGTTGGCCGAGCAAGATATTGCGCAGGCAAGTAGTGAAAGCAATGCGGCGTTAAATGTTTTGGCATTAAAGAGCTTATCGCCGATTCGATTAAATAATGCATTGCGATATTGGTTTCATAAGCAAGGCTTACCCTTGCCCTCGACCGCAAAGCTACAAACGCTCATTCAAACCGTTTTATGTAGTCGTTATGATAGCTCACCCCGCGTCACCTGGCCGGGTGCTGAAGTTCGACGTTTCCGTCATGAGCTTTATGCCATGCGTCCTCTTACCCCACACGATCCAAGCTGGCAGTATTTATGGGATCTGAAAGAGGATCTCATCTTGCCCAGTGATTTGGGCGTGTTGCGAGTCAATGATTATGAGGCCCTCGCACAAGGGGAATCCTTAACCATTGCCTTTCGACAAGGCGGGGAGCTTATCCAATTACCTGGACGAAAAGGACATCATTGCCTAAAAAAATTAATGCAAGAGTGGCATATTCCACCCTGGCTACGTAACCGTATCCCCTTGATTTTTCGCGCGGAGAAATTGATTTCAATACGGGGATACGCTTGACAAGCGGCGCGTCCAATCGCTACACTCTATTTCTTCATTATTTTTTTCCCTAATACTCGATGGAGTTCTATAAAATGTCAGAACCAGAATTAAGAATTGGCCTAGAAGGCGTTGCCATCGCTGAGAGTGCGATTTCGCACGTTGATGGCGAAAAAGGAGAGCTCATTTATCGTGGGTTTTGGGTTGAGGATATCGTTCAAAATCATTGTTATGAAGATATTGCCTATTTGTTATGGTATGGTCATATGCCTAGCGCAGCAGAATCAAAAGCCTTTAAAGAAAAGCTGGTAGCTAACCGTGATTTACCCGATTACATCAAAGAAATTATCCATCGTGTGCCCAAGACACTCTCACCGATGGCTGTATTGCGTACCGCCCTATCAGCATTAACGGTGCCAGGGCCTGATTGGCCACCAACGACAGATCAAGCGATTATATTGCTGGCTAAGGCACCTATTATCGTTGCCTATTATTATAATTACATTAATGGCAAACCTGAACGCAAATCGAGAGATGATTTAGGCCATGCGGCGAATTATTTATACCTTTTGCATGGCGTGGTGCCTGAAAAATCACATGAGCGTGCGCTTGATATGTATTGGATGCTATCGGCCGATCATGATATGAATGCCTCAACCTTTACTGCACGCGTCGTCACATCAACGATGGCTGATATCGTTTCAGCTATCGTTGCTGCTATTGGTGCGATGATAGGACCCTTACATGGTGGAGCACCTTCCCATGTGGACGATATGTTAGACGCTATTGGTACAGAAGAGAATGCAGAACCTTGGTTAAGAGATCAGATCGAGAGAGGTGAACGTTTAATGGGCTTCGGTCATCGCGTTTACAAAACCTACGATCCGCGCGGCGCTGCCCTGAAGCAAGTTGTTAAAGAATTCTCAGGCGACAATCCTTTATTTAAACTCAGTTTACATGTTGAAGAAGTTGCAGTGCGGCTCTTAAACGAATATAAGCCAGGCCGTAATCTTTATCCAAACCTAGAGTTTTGGGCTGCAGGTGTTTTAAGAACCATTAATCTGCCGCGTGAGCTCTATACGCCAAGCTTTACCTTGAGCCGTATTGGTGGCTGGTCAGCACAGGTTATTGAGCAATCGGCCAATAACCGCTTGATTCGTCCAAGCTGTATTTATACAGGCCCTTATCCAAAAGGAGAGCGGGTAAAGAAGGATTAATTTTCCTTTTAGACTTGAGAATTAACTTCAAGAACTTTTATAGGGGCAGCCCTCGTGGCTGCCCGTTTTTAGGTCAACGCAGACCCCTAACAATTAAATTATAACCCGTATTATTTTATCGCATTTTATTTAATCTTCTCGGAAATTCGTTTTATCAAATAGAAAAAAATAAACGAGGCGAAATTTTTATCCAAACTGAAATAACCCCAAAGTGGAATATTTTGCATATCAGAGACACTGCAGGGAGTGTTTCCCCGGATGCATTGGCCCATCTTTTTGATGATTTTAAAACCTCTAGAAAAAACGGAACCGGCGTAGGTTTAGCTTTTTGCAAGCTGACGATGGAGAGCTTTGGTGGGCATATTAGTGCGCATTCGGTAGAGGGCGATTATATCGAATTTGTTTTGTCATTTCCTAAATATAATGAGTCTACCTGAGCAGTAATGCCTTTTTCAGGTCTGCTTACCCTCTCATTCACTAGTGTTAAACTGAAAGTCGGCGTTGTTTGCGGCTTGATATCTACAACACCCTTAGGCTTGTGGTGAGGGGGAGCTGATATTTTTATGTTGCATGAGTATAAAAAAATCAATGCACGCCCAATTTTTGCGCAATAAGATTGATTATAATTATTTTTTAATGTAAAATATCTGTCCTTGTTTAGGGCTTGAGCTTTTTTGCGCAACTATTATTTTTTGAGGTGGATTTCAAATTGCATTTGAGATCTCAAATCAGAGTGTTTTTGTAGCTTTTTCGAATGTTTTTTTCGATGTGTTAATTTTCTCTGAAATATTAATGCCTATAGTTATTTTGTGGATTATACAGACATTATTATCGAGATAATAATTGTTTATAACAAAACGAATTTAATATGAGGAAATATCGTGCCTAATAATCTAAGATTCAATCGGGACAATAATAATGCATCTGATGCATTTAAGAGTCATTCTGTTACTAATTCTGAACAATTTTTAAGAGACGAAACTGATATGAGTAATGACGAGGATAAGAATATTTTAGCTGACAACCTTTCCCATCATAATCCTATTATTAGAGTAAATTCACCCAAAGAATCCAGTTCAGACACAAATAACGTCTCTTATGATTCTTCATATGGCAATTCTATTGCTAAAATAGATTCACCCCAAAAGTATGAAGTGAATCTTATTAGTTTAGCTGAAAACCTTTCTCCCCCTTGCCCCATTGGTAGAATAAATTTACCAACAGCGTACTTTCACGGCGCATTTTTTAAACAAGAGCAAAAAGACGATACTTATAGGAAAATGTGTTTTAAAAATGTGACTAATAAGATGAAACAACAATTTAAAACTGAACGTGCGCAGTTAACGATCAGTGTTGGGCAGCCGATACATACAAAAAATAATTTGAGAGGAGCGATAGAGCTGCTTAATGATGCATCCTTTCAAGATTGTATTATAATGGTTGATGATAGTATACAGTGGAGAACGCTGATTATTAATGCGTTAATTAAAGGTGAGTTGAAGCCTGAGATGGTTTCTCTTCAAAAAAATCACTATATGAGGAAAGCTATTGATGCTGGAACTGAATGGCTTCGGGAGAGTCAAGAGTGGATTAGTGCCCTTAAGCTCCCCTATAAAATTGTTAGATGGAAAGATTGGATGGATAGTAACGCTTATGACAGTGCATTAACTGATATGCTCAAAATTTATGATATAACCCCAGCAATTCGCAAAGCTATCGATGATACTGCAAAAAATTTCCTTTCTAGGAAAATAACAAATGATCATCCACTCTATGAACTTTGTAAAACCTTATGCATCGATTATTTAATAGAAGAGTGTGCTGTTATGAAACACTTTTGGCCTACTCTCGGTGCTCACAGAGAAATGTATCCAAATGATCGAACTGCTGCAATGGCAACAACTCATGAATTAGAGATTAAACCATTACATCCTGATCTGCTGCACGCTTTGACTTATCGAACAAAGGGATCAGGTAAAAAAAATGTACCGCTGGACAAGCAAAAAGAACGAAATAGCAACTTATTAAATGATCTTCCAGATTTTGAGACCTGGTTGTCTGATGCTATTCAGGGAAATTATTTTGAGAAAAAAGCTGAGTATTCAGGCCCCAGCTAAAAAATAGGAGCAGCAAAAAGTATGTCTCATGAGCTAACAGATACCTTAATTCTCCAGAACATCGCAAAGTATATGCTGGGTCACGTTTATTGGAAGGATGCGCATGGCGTATATTTAGGGTGTAATGACAAACAAGCTCAATCATTGGGGTTTGAAAAAGGAGCTGAAGTCGTCGGTAAAACGGATTTTGAATTACCGTGGCCACCGGAATCTGCAAGACAATTTCGCGAAAATGATTTACGCATTATGGAGTCTGGTTTGGCTCAGTTGCTTGAAGAAACAGCCTATATTGGCAGAAAAAAAGCCACTGTTTTAAGCCTAAAAGCACCTATTAAAGATGCGGAGAATGAGGTTTGTGGCGTGTTGGGTATTTCTATTGATATCACGGAAGAGAAAAAAGCACAGCTTCGTGAAAAAAAAGCGATAGCAATGATGGCAAAGGAGCGCGCCTTAAAACGAGAAGAAAAAAACTCCAAAATGAGTATTGCTACACTTACTAGCAGCATTGCACATGATATGCGCAATCCGCTGAGTTCATTGATGATCACGCTTGATTCTGTAAGTGCAGCTAATCAACGGCATTTAAATGGAATTTCAAAAATACAAAACACACAGCCAGATTTGATGGTTCAATGTCACGAACATATCAATACCATTGAGAAAATGGTTACAAAAATGAAAAATGAGATTTGGGAGTGTAATAATAGCATTGCAGCTACGCTGAGAGGGATAGATAATTATTTAAAAGATAAAGTCGATACACAAGATTTCAAAGCGTGTGAGATCGGATCGATGTTAACGGAGCTTTTAGAAAAATATGCGTTTCCAGAGGGAGGAAAAGAGAAATTATATATTTTAGATATTGAGCATTTTTATTTTGAGGCTATTCCATTACTGTTTTATCGTGTTTTAATGAATTTATTGAATAATGCCTATGAACAAATTGAAATAAAAAAAACGGGAAATATCGCTATTCGGTCAAGCTCCAGCAATGGTTTTGGTTATCTTTATATAAAGGATACGGCAGGAGGCGTTACGCAAAGCATTATTGCTTCCTTATTCAACGGATATCAAACGACAAAAGAAGGTGGTACAGGTGTTGGCTTAAATTTTTGTAAACTCACCATGCAAGCCTTTGGTGGTGATATTACTGCGCATTTAGTCGATGAGGAGTTTATTGAATTTGTGTTGAGTATTCCTTTGGTAAAGCAAAATACAAATTAATTAATCTGCATATAAAAGATACTTTGCTCGTATTGCCTTAAATTTTTTCAATCCCGGCTCCCAGCTTTTTCTGATTTCAGCTTCAGATACCCCTGCGAT